>NC_010001.1:1662000-1965000 GCF_000018685.1 Lachnoclostridium phytofermentans ISDg
TTTTATAAATTCAAAAAAATTGGTTAAAAGTTCTTTCTCTTCTCTTATATCCTCCATAAACCATTGACGAAGTACGAAAGTAGATTGGTCAAAATAAGCGCACCCGATGAGATAAACATAAGACATCGAAGCTGAAAAGCCTGTCGTTTCAATATCAAAAAATAAAATCTCCTGATTTGAGACATGCTTAGAGGATAACATTGTTAGGTCAAAGTCGAAAGATATTTTTATTGGGGTTTCAATGATTTGCATAATACGGCTCCTTTCACATAGAGTATTGTAGCAAATTCATAGATTAGATTCAATAGAAGGAAGTTTACTGTAATATGTTTTTAATTTACTTATAATGTAATAAGTATCATTTTGTGGTATAATAGGTTACAAGGAAAAGCACGCTTTGCGAACTTTTCCTTGTTATGAATAATTTACTAGTTTGGTGGTGGGAACCAAACTTAAACTTTAAACATAAGTGAGTTCGGATAGGGGATTATCCACTTACTACATAGAAATGGAGAATAGGGATGGGGAACGATTTTAAAGACAAAAAGGGGATTGTTAAGAGCTATCTTAGCGGCTTTCTACGTGGTGCTGTTGTTGCATCATTAGTGATGGCACAATTCGCTGGGATTGTTCTATTATCCATATGGTTAAGAGGGTATTCTTTTTATATTTACACCGTAATTGAAGTATTAAGTATTATTATAATCTTAAGTTTAATTAATGATAGCAGAAGTCCGTCCTATAAGATAGTATGGATTTGCATTATTTTGGTACTACCTTTAACGGGACACATTATGTATGCATTATGGGGGAAATCAAGTTCAAAAAAGAAAATAGAGATAAAGGTTCTAGGTAAACTTCGTCATGGTGCTACATTCTATGAATATAGTGAAGAGACAATGAATGAATTTCAGGATAAGTACCCAACCAAAACCCGAATGGTAAAATACCTAGAAGCACATACGTTTCCTTTGTATCAAAATAATCAGGTAGACTATTACCCGATGGGTGAGGATACATTTAAAGCGATTATAAAGGACATTGAGGAAGCTAAGAAGTTTATTATGCTTAATTTCTTTATTGTTGGTGAAGGAATCCTTTGGGATAGAATCCATGATCTATTGGTTCGAAAGATTTCAGAGGGTGTTGAAGTCATGTTTATGTATGATGATTTCGGTGCGATGCTTAGGACGCCGAAGAATTTTAGACGTATCCTTGAGTGCGAGGGGTTTAAAGTTCAGGTATTTAACCCAATTCATAAATATACGGATAAATTATATATGAATTATCGAAGTCATCAAAAAATCATTGTGGTTGATGGGAATATAGGCTATACTGGAGGTATGAATCTTGCTGACGAATATATAAATCTTGTGGATCGCTTTGGAAGATGGAAGGACAATGCAGTTCGTATTGAAGGAGATGCAGTATGGGGGCTAACGGTTACCTTTTTACAGATGTGGGAGGTATGTGCCGACACTACACTTATGGATTATACTCCATATCGCCCAACAAAAACATTTCCAAAGAATCAGGTGTTTTGCCAGGTTATGTCCGATGGTCCTGCAAATAATCCACGTAATCCAATCGAGTCATTTTATAAGCAGATGATTCATTATTCAAAAAAGTATCTGTATGTAACAACTCCGTATCTGGTATTAGAGCCTGATATGCAGGAGTCGTTGGTGGCTGCATCGGAAAGCGGGATTGATGTCCGTATTATTACTCCACACATTCCAGATAAAAAGAGTGTAAAGATTGTTACGAATTATAATTATGGAATACTTCTAAAAGCTGGAATAAGAATTTATGAGTATCTTCCTGGATTTATCCATGCGAAGACGATTATAAATGAAGATTGTGGTGTTGTAGGGACTATAAATATGGATTATCGTAGCTTTTATTTACATTATGAATGTGGTGTTTTTATGTGTAATAGTGATGTTATCACTACCATCAAAGAGGACTTACTTAAAACGATGGAAGAGTGCCGTGAAGTTACTTATGAGGAATGGAAAAATCGTCCTTGGCATACGAAATTAGTGCAGCAGATGCTAAATTTATTCGCTACTTTAATGTAGAAGGAGATAAGAATTATCATGGATTTATGTATGTGCCGACACTGCCATAAGATTTTTTGGCATCGAATGAAAAAAAGCGTTTGCGATGAGTGTAAAGCGCTTGATGACAAGTTATTTGAAAAAATCGAAAAATATTTACTGGAATATCCAAATAGTAATGCACTTCAAATTTCAGAAGCACTTGAAATACAACCGTTTAAGATAATTTCCTTTATTGATGAAGGTCGATTAACTATGGTAGAAGGAAAGTTTGAGCAGATAAAGGATTAAGATATAAACTATACTTTTCATCTGGGAATTTGGGCTGGTGCACAGGTTTCATCGTCAGGAACTAGGGCGCTAGAATGGATGATAGAATGAGAGGAATGTAATGTTAGCATTTATACAAGGCGAATTAGCTGAGGTTAAAGAAAATTATGTTGTCGTAGACAACAATGGGATGGGGTATGAGATTTTTATACCACATACAGTCCATTCTTATTTGCCTGCGATTGGAGATAAAGTAAAATTTCATACGTATCTTCAGGTAAGGGAAGATGGCATGGCGTTATTTGGCTTCTTAAATCGTGAAGATTTAGCGATGTTTAAATTGTTGATTACAGTAAATGGAATTGGTCCAAAAGGTGCAATAGGTATCTTATCAGCAATATCAACCGATGATTTACGTTTTGCTGTGTTAGCAGAAGATGTGAAGGCAATTTCTAAAGCTCCAGGGATTGGAACAAAAACTGCAAGTAAGTTAATTTTAGAATTAAAGGACAAGTTCAAGTTAGAGGATGCTTTTGAAGCTACTTTCCAGTCGAATCAGGTGATATCTACTGGAGGAAAGGGCAATAATGATGGAATTCGAGAAGAAGCCATCCAAGCATTGGTAGCCCTTGGATATTCTGCAACGGACGCTCTTAAGGCTGTTAAGGCAGTAGAAATTACATCAAATATGACGTCAGAGGATGTGCTTAAGTTTAGTTTGCGCAATTTTTAAAAGACGGATAGAGGTACACTATGGCAAAGAGAATGATTACAACTGAGCTGATGGAGGAAGACGTTAAGTTAGAAACTAGCCTTCGTCCCCAGATGCTCGAGGATTATATCGGACAAAAAAAGGCAAAGGAAAATCTAAAGGTCTACATAGAGGCTGCTAAGCAGAGGAAAGAGTCATTAGACCATGTGTTATTCTTTGGACCTCCTGGTCTTGGTAAAACGACATTAGCTGGCATTATAGCAAATGAAATGGGAGTTAATTTAAAAACCACCGCTGGACCAGCCATTGAAAAGCCAGGGGATATGGCAGCGATATTAAACAATCTTCAAGAGGGAGATGTTTTATTTATCGATGAAATTCACCGTTTGAATCGTCAGGTAGAGGAATTATTATATCCTGCGATGGAGGATTACGTCATTGATATTGTAATTGGAAAAGGTGCTACTGCAAAGTCGATACGTTTAGATTTACCTAGATTTACATTAGTTGGTGCAACTACTAGAGCAGGTATGTTAACAGCACCACTTCGTGACCGTTTCGGTGTAGTACATCGCTTGGAGTTTTATACTACGGAGGAATTAAAAGAGATAATTACTCGTTCTGCAAAGGTGTTACAGGTAGAAATCGACGACTGTGGTGCTACAGAACTTGCAAGGCGATCTCGTGGAACTCCAAGATTAGCAAATCGACTATTAAAAAGAGTCAGGGATTTTGCTCAAGTAAAATATGACGGACGTATTACCGAAGAGGTGGCACGTTTTGCGCTTGATATATTAGAGGTGGATAAGCTGGGGTTAGATCATATTGACCGCCAGATTTTAGTAACGATGATTGAAAAATTCGCTGGTGGTCCAGTTGGAATTGATGCAATTGCTACGACAATTGGAGAAGATTCTGGTACAGTGGAAGAGGTATACGAGCCATACTTAGTACAGAATGGATTAATCCTTCGTACACCACGTGGAAGAGTTGTAACGCAGGAAGCTTATTTGCATTGTGGTTTACCATATGAAAATAAGGAATTAAGTTAATATAAAAAGAATGCTATTGTCAAGCAATAGACTTATGCGTATAATTAGGGTATTGGAGTATGTCCCAATATCATACATTTGTTTATGAAAACAACTACCAAAGATAATTAATCTGAGTTTGCCAGACGAATAAGAATTATTTATGATTCTAGAAAAGAGGACGGTATGAACAAGAGGACGGATATTGAGGTAATTATTAATAACAAACGATACACTCTTAGAGGCTATGAGAGTGAAGAATATTTACAAAAAGTAGCGACTTATATTAATAATAAATATGCGGAATTTAAAAAGCAGGATTTTTACCGTTCGCTTGATACTGAGATGAAAAATGTACTGATGAATATTAACGTTGCAGACGATTATTTTAAACTTAAAAAACAGCAGGAACAAGTAGAATCAGAGTCGGATAAAAAGAGTGAAGAAATCTTTGACTTAAAGCATGAGATCATTTTGTTACAAACGAAACTTGAGAGTGCACAGAATGAATTGGCAGCAACAAAATCTGAGTACTTAGAAGAACAAAAAAAGGTGATTCGTCTGGAAACAGAACTAAATGAGAGTAGAAAAAATAGATAACATAATATAACTTATCAGTAGCTGTAAAGCGGTTCTGATAAAAGTTCGGTTTTAGGTTTTTAACACCGTAAATTCGATCATCGAAATAAGAGTTTCGTATCGATAATATTGATACAAGAGTTCGTTCTTTTGTATGTTACTTAGGCTGTCAACTCATTGACGGCCTTTCTTTCTTATATGGAGTTAGAAGGACAGTAAATTATTTTCACTAAGCTGTTGTATCTGTGCTGCAAATACAAACTTAGTGATTCATAATAGCTTGCAAGCAATACATTGAGCAGTGCAGAGATTTGATCATACGGATTGTCATGTAAGACAATTCTAACGTAGAAATGAGGTTATAAATGAAAAAGGTAGAAATATTGGCACCTGCGGGTTCCATAGAAAGCATGAGGGCAGCAATCAATGCTGGCTGTGATGCTGTATACATTGGCGGTATGAAATTTGGTGCAAGAGCTTATGCAAATAATCTTACGGAAGATATGCTCTTAGATGCAATCGACTATGCGCATGTGAGAGGTAAGCAACTTTATCTAACGGTGAATACGTTACTAAAAGAGGAAGAATTAGAGGATTCCTTATACGAATATATTCGAAAGTATTATGAACATGGGTTAGATGCAGTAATTGTACAGGACGTTGGAGTTATGAGGTTTATTCATCGTAATTTTCCAGACCTTCCAATCCATGCTAGTACCCAGATGACATTAACCATGGCACAGGGGGCTGATGTATTAAAGGAGTTTGGTGTAACCCGTATGGTTATTTCAAGAGAGCTTGATTTAAATGAAATTAAACGAATCCGAGAGACAACATCTCTTGAGATAGAATCCTTTGTTCATGGAGCACTTTGCTATTGCTATTCTGGTCAATGTTTTATGAGTAGCATGATTGGAGGACGAAGCGGTAACAGAGGACGTTGTGCACAACCTTGCCGTATGGAATATAAGGTATCTGAACAGGGGAAGCGTGTATCAAGCACTGAGGAGAGCTATATCTTAAGCCCAAAGGATATGTGTACTCTTTCTAATGTAGCGGATTTAATGGAATCAGGAATTGACTCCTTCAAAATTGAAGGTCGTATGAAACGGTACGAGTATAGTGCAGGGGTAGTGGAAGCATATCGAAAAGAAATTGATCGCTATCTTGAGCTAGGGCCTAACAAATATAGAGAATTTCATAAAAACAATCCAAAAGTATTAAAAGATGAAATGCTTCGTTTACAGGATTTATATAATCGTGGTGGTTTTAATGAGGGATATTACCAATCCCATAATGGGAAAGAAATGATGTCAATGCATCGACCTAATCACAGTGGCGTCTTAGTTGGTAGTGTGAAAGCGAAAAAAGGAATACAAGCAGAGATTTTACTAAAAGAAGATGTAAATGCACAAGATATCTTAGAATTTCGTAATTCAGGTGAGAAAACCTATGATTTTACAGTAAAGGACGGGGTAGGGAAAGGGAGTATTCTAACTACCAATGTGAAACCTGGAAGTAAAATAGAGATTGGCGATGAGGTTTACCGTACCAAGAACGAGTCCTTGTTATCAGAACTATCAATGAAATACTATGACGCAGATAAGAAAGTCTTAGCTTATGGCAGTTTTTATGCAAAAGTGGGAGAACCAATGAATCTTACTGTTTGGGCAGATATTTCAAGAGATAGCTTAACGAACAAGACGGAGCAGGTTACGATTACCGAATACGGTGAGATTGTAATGGAAGCCAAAAACCAGCCAATGTCTGAAGAGAATATTAGGGAAAAATTAATGAAAACCAAAGACACGCCGTTTGAGTTTGATAACCTTACCATATCCTTGGAGGGAAATGTTTTTTTACCTGTTAGTAAGCTAAATGAACTTAGAAGAACTGCACTGATACAGTTAGAAGAAGCAATGGCATCTGCTTTTCGTCGTGAGGTTCTAGATCTTTCAGACAATCATCCTAAACAGGTTGATTCAAAAACTAAGAATCAATTTGGACTAATAGCTACCATTCGAAACAAAAGCCAGCTACCCCCAGTACTTGATTGTCCGGAAGTACAAATTGTATATCTTGATCTAGCAGAGCTTTCAAGAGCAGAATTACCGAATTTTGTTGCTAGGTGCAAAGAGAAAGGGAAAAAAGTATTTCTTTTACTTCCACATATTATGAGAGCATCCACATATGATGAATATTTAAAGAATAAAGAGTTGTGGATGGTCGATACTATAGATGGGTATGTGATTAAGAACTTTGAGGAACTCTACCTTCTTCGAAACGCACTAGAAACGAGCAAAGAAATCCGTTTGGATTATAATATGTATGTCTTAAATCATGAAGCAGTGAAGTTTTATCAAGATCTTGGAATCAATAATTTTACTGCATCCATTGAACTTAATCAATCGGAGTTAATGAGATTGGGTTGCAGGAATTTCGATCTTTTGGTGTATGGATATTTACCACTCATGGTTTCTGCTCAATGTGTTAGAAAAAATACAACAGAGTGTAAACCGGGAAATCTAAATCAACCGGCCATTTTGGAAGACCGTATGCATATGAAGTTTCGTGTGAAAACCAATTGTAACTACTGTTATAATACCATTTACAATTCGAAGTGCTTATCGTTACTGTCGAATCAATCTGAGGTATTAGCTCTAGCTCCAAATAATCTTAGACTCGATTTTACTTTTGAGGATGAGAATGAGGTTGCCGAGGTATTAAGGCAATTTGTTCGTGTTTATTGTTATGGAGAAACAGGAAGTTTACCAGGTGAGGATTATTCCAAAGGGCATTTTAAACGGGGTATCCTATAAGAATTGTGATAGAGAGTTTCTAAGGCGTCAAAAGACGCCGCTTAAGAAATTCTAAAGCTTCACACAGCCTACGGAAGGCATGTTTTCAAGGTTCAGCCTACTGATCAGACTTGATTTCAGGTGCAAAGTGTAACGTAGAAATGAGGGTACTATGACCAATATTATAGTTGAAATAACGAAATATTCGCTTATTCTTTTAATGACTTTCTATACATTCTTAAGTTTTCGAGTGTTAGTCATGAAGAATACGAAAGTAAGAGAAAACCGATATAGAATGATGAGCTTGTTAATGTATCTGATACATGGAGTTAGTTTTATTTCACTTTACATTACCAGTAACAATATCGAGGTCATTTTTCTCTATTTGGCGCAATTAGTTGTATTTATCATTACAGGCTTCTTATATAAGGTGAGCTATAAACGAATGTCACAGTTAGTTTATCGAAATATGATGACATTATTAATGTTTGGTTTTGTGATGATCGCTAGATTATCATTTCAAAAGGGAGTAAGGCAGTTTATTATCGCAAGCATTGCATTAGCAGTATGCTTGGTAGTTCCTATGTTAATTGACCGTGTCCAGTTATGGGGAAAATTATCTTTTCTTTATGGAATTATCGGTTTAATAATATTATTATTTGTCTATCTCTTCGGAAAGGATATCTACGGGGCAAGAAACTGGATCGTAATCGGTAATTTTAGCATCCAGCCCTCAGAGTTTGTAAAGATTTTATTTATTTTCTTTGTTGCTTCTGTATTAAGTAAGCGGCATGATTTTAAACGAGTTGTTTTTGTAACTATCCTAGCAGCTGCTCATGTTCTAGTACTAGTATTGGAAAAGGATTTGGGTGGTGCACTGTTATTTTTCTTTACTTATATTATTATGCTTTATTGTGCAACCGGAAAATTGTTTTATCTAATTTCCGGGATATCCTTCGGTGCTCTATCGTCGGTGGTTGCCTTTCAGATGTTTAGTCATGTTCGTGTTCGTGTCACTGCCTTTTTAGATCCATTTGCGGTGATAGAAAAAGAAGGGTATCAGGTGGCGCAGTCTTTATTTGCAATTGGAACCGGTGGGTTTACTGGTATGGGGTTAAATCGAGGGTTACCTACTAGTATTCCAGTAGCGGAAAGTGACTTTATCTTCTCTGCATTATCAGAGGAGTATGGCGCAATTGTTGGTATATGCTTGATATTAATATGTTTAAGCTGTTTTATAATGTTTGTTAATATCAGTGTGAAGTTTGAAAACCCATTTTATAAATTGACTGCATTAGGTTTAAGTACAATGTATATTTCACAGGTGTTCTTAAATATTGGTGGTGCAATCAAATGTATTCCTTCTACTGGTGTAACGTTACCGCTTCTTAGCTATGGTGGTTCTTCAGTTATAAGTAGTATCATTGTATTTAGTATTATACAGGGTATGTATGTACTTCATATGAGAAGTGAGGAAGAACTTAAGAGAGCTCAGGCGATGATGGCGCAAAGACTTGCGAAGCGTAAACTTGCTGCAGAGAAAAAAAGGGAACAAGAAAAACTAAGTAGTAAGAGCAGTAAAAAAGGATCTTCTGCTGAAAATTCCGTAAAAAGCGCTCCTACAGCTACTAGAAGTCGTTTTAGTAAAAAAGATGATAATCAAGGAGCAGAAGCGAATGTAGTGTATCGTGATAAAAAGGCTTACAATCGATCGATATACAGCTTGACTTATATTTTTTCTTTTCTATTATTTTTGGTCATCGGGTATTATAGCTATTTCCTAGTAGCGCAAGGTAAAACATTTGTTAATAACGCTTATAATAAACGTCAGGACTTATTAGCACAGTATATTGAGCAGGGTAAAATTTTATCTTCCGATGGTGCAGTGCTTGCCCAGACGATAACAAATGATGCTGGTGCGGAAATTCGTGTTTATCCATATGGGAGTGTATTCTCTCATGCCGTAGGCCGTGTTTTACATGGAAGAACAGGAATTGAGCAATCAGAGAGTTTTACCATGATAACCTCAAGTGTCAGTGGATTTGGTAAGTTAACGAATACGCTTAATGGTGTGAAAACTGCTGGAGATAATGTTGTTTCAACCTTAAATGCAAAACTACAACAAGTGGCATATGATGCTCTTGGAGATTATCGGGGAGCAGTCGTAGTATTAGAGCCATCTACCGGAAAAATTCTAGCGATGGTATCAAAACCCGACTATAATCCGAATACGATTACAGAGAAGTGGGAGAGCTTAAATAAGGACCAATCCTCACCGTTACTAAATCGTGCAACACAAGGACTATATCCTCCTGGTTCAACATTTAAGATACTAACGGCACTTGAATACATGAGAGAGAATCCAAATTATGAAGACTATGAGTATAAGTGCAAGAGTGAGGATCGAATTAATGATGTTACCATCCATTGTGCCAACGGTTCTAGCCATGGGAAAGAAAATCTGAAGGAATCTTTTGCAAATTCATGTAATACATCATTTGCGAATCTAGGTAGTAGTTTAAATATGGATTCGTTCCGTAGTTTATGTGAATCCATGTTATTCAATAAGACACTTCCTACTTCTTTTAAGACTGCACAAAGTAGTTTTGTATTGAATAGTCAAAGTAATCCTAATGATTTCGCTCAGACAGTGATTGGACTTGGAAAGACGCAGATTTCCCCTCTTCATAATGCGATGATTGCTGCAACCGTAGCAAATGGTGGTTTAATGATGAAACCATATTTGGTTGACCGAGTTGAAACCTTTGACGGCCGTATTGTAAAGAGATATTCTCCAGACAGTTATGGACAGGTTATCTCTAAAAAAGAGGCTGAAATAATGTCGGATTATATGAAGGAAGTTGTGAAAAATGGTACTGGTACAAGATTATCCGGTATGAAAGTCAGTGTAGCTGGAAAAACTGGTACCGCTGATTATGAAATAGGAAAACCTTCTCATGCTTGGTTTGTTGGGTTTGCTCCAGTAGAGAATCCTCAGATAGCAATTAGTGTAATCGTAGAAAGTTCTGGTACTGGTAGTAAGTATGCTGTACCTATTGCAAAAAAGATAATTGAGGCATATTTTAAGTAAGTTGATTTAGATAAAATTTAGTGTTAATCATTGAACGGGAAGATATGCGTAATATATAGGTTGAACTAAGTTTTCTTGCTGTTACAGGTGTAAAAAATGCCAAATAAGTAAGCATTTCATACCTAAACAGCAGAAAACTAAAGTTCATCATAGATAGGATGAATTATTAAGAAGGAAGCTACATCAGTATTTTTCTAGTTGAGAATTAGTATTGAAATCATTGTATAAATGTTGTATACTATGTATAAATCGTCCGTGTTAAAATCATGCTTTTTTGGCATCCTAGGAATATGGACAACAGTATTAAGTAGAGTTACACCAGAAAACAGGAGGCATTGCGATGATTGAAGCAACTAGCTGTGGTGGTGTAGTGATTTTCAGAGGAAAAATCTTATTATTGTATAAGAATTATAAGAATAAGTATGAAGGCTGGGTATTACCAAAGGGAACCGTAGAAGAAGGCGAGGAGTATAAAGAGACTGCGATTCGCGAGGTTAGGGAAGAGACAGGTGCAGTAGCATCTATCATTAAGTATATTGGTAAGAGCCAATACACCTTTAATACTCCGCAGAATACTGTACTGAAGGATGTTCATTGGTACCTTATGATGTCTGATAGCTATTACAGCAAACCACAAAGGGAAGAGTATTTTATGGACTCAGGGTATTATAAGTTTCACGAAGCATATCATATGTTAAAATTCTCTAATGAAAAACAAATTTTAGAACGGGCATACAACGAATATGTGGACTTAAAGAAGAGTAATTTATGGGGCAACAAGAAATATTTTTAATAGGAACCCAATGATATCAAGGAGTCACATTCATAGGGATATGATGTATAACCTCTATGGCAAACAGGCTACGGAACCAGCAATCGCACAGGAAAGTGTACGATTGTTGGTTTTTTTAATACATGTGGGAGGATAATTTATGATAAATATATCAATCAATGAAGACGTTGACGGTGTAAAGCTCAGTGAATTGATGGACTTTGTAATTAAGAGAAGTGATTCCATATCTGTGTCCAGATACTATACTGGTTTTTTAGATATTTCAGAATTCGAACAAATGCAAGAAAGCTATAAAGAATACATATATAAGGAAGATGCAAGCCGAAGAGAAGCTTATAAAAGTAATCTCAATGGTTATCAATTTAGAATAAAAAGTATGTTACATTTAGATTCTGAAGATGACGCATATTCATATTTTGACAGACTCTTGGAGCAGGATTTAAGTATGTTTGAAAAAGTGCAATATGATTCTTTTTCTGAAGAACCGGATAATAGATTCACATCTCAATCTGATGAATTTATTAAAACGAAGTACACCAGAGTTACTCCAGTAACTAGGAATCCGGTTTTTGAAATGTGCTTTTTTAAACTTGGACAAATCAGCTCGTCCATTACGAATAAATTGAAGAAATTATATGACTTCCCATACATGATTGATGGCATCGGTTATGAGGACATAACCTTTTATAAGAATGACGCTATCATACTTGAAGTATGTTCGCATGAAAGATATGCCAATCTAAGTCTCGATGAGAAAGATGTTGAAGTCTTTAAAGAGCTGGGAATAACTTATGACTAGTTTATTTATTTTATTCGATATGATATTATTGTATTAGGAATCTATAAACAGAAATTTACGGAGGGATATTAGATGTTAGAATTTAAATATGATACTCAATTATTGATTGAGGGAGAGAATCTTGATGAAGATGCTATCAATGATTATTTTACAAACAATTTTAAAGGAGATTGTCTCTTAGCAGTAGGAGACGAAGAACTTATTAAAATCCATTTTCACACGAATGAGCCATGGGAAGTAATGGAGTATTGTTCATCGTTGGGAGAAATATATGATATCGTAATTGAGGACATGGACAGACAGGCAAGAGGATTACACGGTTAACAAATTCTTATTTGGAATACTATATAATACTCATCAGCTTAACTATATAAATCAAAAAATGGTGAATAGGTTTAGCTACCTATTCACCATTTTAAAAACATTTTAATTATCAAACTCTTCATGTCTCGGATTATTCCCAACCAAAATAATTCCTTGTGTTATCGCTGTAGTAACATTAGTTTCAAATTGAAGATCCAAGGAATCAAGTCTTGTTATTAACTCGCCTTGTGTTGTCACCACATACTTTGCTGGCAGACGATTTAGCGCATATGATGCAATATCTAAGCGGCATTGCTCACATTTACAACAGTTGAAGGAATCTACAATATGATCTATCTGTTTAATCACGAGATCCTCCATTAAATTATGTAATATCTTATTCATACAATATTACCCCCAAAAACATTCATAGACCGTGCTCTTATAATGAATAACTTGCTGTTTCAGCTTATCCTCACAGTTCTTTTTTTTGTAGTATATTATTACTACAAGTAGTGCGCCCCCTTGCATTAAAATGCCATATCTATAATTTACCACTTAGCCAATTATTTGTAAAGAGTGTGCGTTGTTTTTTAAATTAGAGTTTGATATAATGAAATTCGTGGTAAAATTTAAAAGATACTAGTATAATATAAGTTGAACTAGGTTTTTATACTGTTTTAGTAGTAAAAATGCTATATACGCAAGTATTTTCATACTTGAAACAGCAGAAAACTAAAGATCAACATATATAGGTAAAACTATGGGAATCCTATCTATTGTTAGGAATGGCGAAAGGATAGAGGCGATGAGCATAAAAAATGAAAATGAGCCCCAAGAAACTAGCTTTTTAATAATGATGTGGAAGAAATTTGTAAATCGTGAAACGATAACCTATGCGATTGCAGGTGTGTTAACAACATTGGTTAATTTAATAACCTTTGATTTAATTGCAAATAAAATGCATGTTAATGATTTGGTAGCCAATATTATTGCTTGGATTTTTGCAGTTAGTTTTGCTTATGTAGTAAATAACTTTTGGGTTTTTCATAGTGGCGTGGGAAAAGAATACAAAGAAGTTGAAAAAATCTTAAAGTTCTTTGGTGCAAGATTAGTAACACTTGGCATTGAGGAAGCAGGTATTCTTTGTTTTGTTACCTGGTTACATTTTAATAACATGGTTGTGAAGCTTGGATTAGCAGTTATTGTTATTATCGTAAATTATATTTTTAGTAAGTTATATATTTTTAATAAGGACAAGGATGAGAAGTAATATACCAAGTCCATGGAAAGGGTTCAACAATGGAAAAAGCTATCGTAACGTTAAAAAAAGGGGAAGGAAGATTTTTAAAATCAGGTGGCCTATGGATATTTGATAATGAAATCAGTCAGGTTAGTGGTGAATTTAATAATGGAGATTTAGTAACTGTTCAAGATTTTGATGGTTATTGCATGGGAACTGGATTTATTAATGAATTATCGAAGATTAGAGTTCGCATGATGAGTAGAGTAAAAGGTCAAGAGATTACAGAAGAATTTCTTAAAGATCGATTACTTGCAGCATGGGAATATCGCAAGAAGACAGTCGATACCAGCAGTTGTCGTATCGTATTTGGAGAGGCTGATTTTCTACCTGGTTTAGTTATTGATAAATTCTCAGACGTTTTGGTAGTTCAATCCTTAGCGCTTGGGATTGATCGTATGAAGGATGTGATTGTACGATTATTAAAAGAGATACTGCTAGAAGATGGAGTTATCATTCGTGGTGTATATGAACGAAGCGATGCGAAAGTAAGAACCCAGGAAGGCATGGAGCGTATCAAAGGTTTTCTTGGAGAACCTTTTGACACGAATGTCTTGATAACGGAAAATGGAGTAAAGTATTACGTAGATGTTGAGGATGGTCAAAAGACTGGATTTTTCCTAGATCAAAAATATAATCGATTAGCAATCCAACGTATATGTAAAGACGCGAAAGTATTAGATTGTTTTACTCATACCGGTTCGTTTGCTTTAAATGCTGGAATTGGTGGAGCAAAAGAAGTACTTGGTATTGATGCCTCCGAATTAGGCGTAAATCAGGCAAGGAAGAATGCTGAGTTAAATGGGCTGGAAAAGATAGTTCGTTTCCAATGTGAGGATGTCTTTGAGTTACTACCTCGTTTAGAGGAGTCAGGTGAGAAGTTTGATGTTATTATTCTTGATCCACCTGCATTTACAAAGTCAAGAAATTCAGTAAAGAATGCCATTAAGGGATATCGTGAAATAAATCTAAGAGCTATGAAATTAATCAAAGATGGCGGTTACCTTGCAACTTGTTCTTGCTCACACTTTATGACACCTGATTTATTTACAGAGACAATTGGACAGGCTGCTAGAAATGTGCATAAGCGTTTACGTCAGGTGGAATATCGTACTCAGTCACCAGATCATCCTATCCTTTGGGCAGCAGACGAATCTTACTATTTAAAATTTTATATTTTCCAAGTATGTGATGAAAAATAAAAAATAATATCTTTGTACAAGACAAGTATGAATCGATAAGATGGATACTTGTCTTTTATAAAGAGGAAAAGGCTAGGAATCTGCTCCTAGTCTTTCTCTCTTTATTATACCTTATATTATACATTATACTATGGGTAAGCACTATAAAACTATTTTAATAGCAAAACCGATTAGTTGTTCATTCACTTAATAACTGGTGGCTGAAACAGTCTAAGTTCTCCGTTTTGAGGTTTATAAGCATATACATCGACCCCATTATAATCACGGAAAAAGACAAAGTTGCTAGTGCAACCGATTTGCTTATAGTCTCCGTCTAGGACAACCTTCTTCTCCATTGTGGTAAGGTTTATCTGCCCAAGATGATTATTGTCACCGCCATCTACTTGATAGAAAATATAATTTCCGTCTATGCTGATATTATAAGTAGAGCAAAATTCATCTATGAGGACTGTCTTATTGTTACCCTCATAGTCAATGCGGCAGAGAGCATAATTATCTTCCAAAGATATGTAGTAGATTCCTTCTGGTCTAGCAATTGGCATATAGCAATTACTGTTTAAAATAGATTTTACAGTATTGTCTTTTGTATTCATAGCGTAGATACTGTGATCTACATCAGCGCCTGCAAAGTACATAGAACCCTCATGGTAGGAGGCAGGCAGGATTGGAGAATCAGATAACCTAGTTTCATTCTTTTTATCGATATCTACACTATAAAACTGAATTCCGATTTTTGCCGAGTAATGTTGATAGTAGATTGTATTTCCATACAATGAAAGTAAACCACTTGGCTCACCATATAACTGTAAAGTATTATTTCCATTGTTTTTATCGATTCGATAGATACCGGAACAATAGAAGAGAAAGATACTTTTTGTTGGTTTTACTTTTGTATTATTTTCTCTGGAATAATAGATGTAATTTTCATCTACGTTGATATAGCGTGCTTTATCATCGTTTATTTTCATAACATTATTACATTCTAAATCCATACTGTACAAGGTACCATCATCATTGAAATTACTAAAATAAACCCTACCACCCTGTTCGCAAAAGGTTCCACCGTTATATAAATTACCAGCGGTATTGCCTATATAATCTTTCTTGTTATAGTGCACCTGTTCGTTTTGTTTGCTAATTATAACTAAGGCTATTAGTATAGCGGGTATAAATATGATAAGAAGTAATCGTATTATTATTTTTTTTTTCATTTTATTGTACACCATCCTTAGGATTTTTAATTATCAGCATTACTATCAATATAAGTGCTAATTTCTCTATAGAAGGTTAGTATAAATAGAATTGCTCCACAAAATAGCCCAGTCATTAATATGGAAAGTGCAATGAATCCTTTTTTCATATAAATCTATACCTCCATTCCTGTATACTATAAAAAGTTTTAAAGTATCTCTTTTTATTATCTGGATGATCTTAATTTAAAAGTGGAAAAGTTTACTTTGTATTAGTGATATCTACAAAAATGATATCGGCATAAATAAATTATCACATTATAATTAAGGTAACCTATCTTATCCTTATCTTTCCTTATTCTTTTCTTTTTTATTACACATAAAAGGATTAATAAAATGTTTATAGTTTTATTTTAGCAAAATTTATCAATATGTAAAGAGAAAACAATGGTTTTATTTGTACAATAAAAATATTTCTACTATTTATGACAAGGAAATGTTCGCATAGCGTACTTTTTCTTGTTTATCCACCATGAATAAAAGATTCAACCACTATGAAGTAAAGATTTTGTTGAAAAATAAGAAAGGTATAGATATAATAAGCGTTAAGAATGGAGGCGGTGACATGATTGACTTACAAAGAAGTAGAGAAGAAATAGATAAGATTGATGCTAAAATGGTGGAACTGTTTGAACAGCGAATGAAAATATCTCAAAATGTGGCAGAATATAAGATTAATACTGGTAAGCCGGTTTTAGATAGAGAAAGAGAGAAACAAAAACTTGACAGCGTAGAAAAACTTGCTCGTACAGAATATAATGGTCAAGCGGTAAGAGAACTTTTTTCACAGATTATGTCCATGAGTCGTAAACTTCAATATACTATGATGAATTATAACCAAGCAAGTGAGTTTCATAAGATTACAGAGATACCAAAAAATAACGAAACGAAGATTGTGTATTTTGGTACGAAGGGATCTTATTCGGAACAAGCAATGGAAGAATATTTCGGTACTGATATAACAAGTTTTGGTGCATCTAGTTTCTATGAGGTTATGTCAAAAGTCTCTAATGGTGAAGCAGATTATGGAGTATTACCAATAGAGAATACTACGACAGGTGGAATTACGGATATTTATGATTTGCTTGTGGAATTTGATAATTATATTGTAGCGGAACAAGTGCTTAAGGTAGATCAAGCCTTACTTTCCCTATCTGGTACCAATCTTTCAGAGATACGTACCGTATATTCTCATCCTCAGGGAATTCTACAAAGTAGAAAATTCTTAGAGCAGTATCCTAATATAAAAACTGTGGAATTTGGAAGTACAGCAGGATGTGCAAAAAAAGTACTGGAAGATGGAGATAAAACTCAGGCAGCGATTGCAAGCATACGTGCTGCAAGCACATACGGGTTAGAGGTGTTAGCAAGTAACATTAATTATGAAGAAGTGAATTCAACACGTTTCATCATAATAACCAAGCAACGTCAGTTTTGTGAAGGCTCTAATAAAATGAGTATTTGTTTTACGCTTCCTCATGAAAGTGGTTCTCTTTATAATATGCTATCACATATTATATTTAATAATTTAAATATGTCAAAGATTGAGTCCCGCCCAATACCAGGTAAGAAGTTCGAATATCGTTTCTTTGTTGATTTTGATGGATGTATCGAAGAAGCCTCCGTAATTAATACGCTACGTGGAATCGAAGCGGAAGCTTTGGATATCAAAATACTTGGAAATTATATTGGAGTTGATTTGTAATTGAACCATATTTTCATCATTTTTTCAAAATCTGAACACAAATCGTACACAAACTATTGTTAAACTAAAGCCATAAGTTAAACAAAAATAAATCATTGATTTGAAGATATCAGATAGAGAAGAAAGGAGAATGACATATGAACGATATGGATAATAGAAAGAATGAGGATGGCTTATTAAGCCAAGATAGTACACAGCAACAAAATAGTTCAGTTGATCAAGTGAATACATCTTATGAGACACCTAATTTTGTAATGATGGATAGTGACCAAAGGGAAGAAAAAGTAGTTGAGTCAACAGTGATAGAGAACTCAAACGAAAAAGAGCCATACTTAAACTCACAGGATGTAAATCAAGAGGAAATTAGAAACCAGTTCTTCCCTGATACAACTGTAAATGCAACTGTTTCCAATGAAGAAGATAAGAATAAAAATAAAAAGCAAAAAACAGGTAAGGGTAAGAGATTTTTGAAGAATACAGTAGCGCTTGTATCTGCCGCAGCCTTGTTTGGTGCTGTAGCAGGAGTTGCATTCAACGGTGTTCCGATCGGTGGAAAAAATGAAGGTGCGATAGGAATGAAACCAATCGATGAGATAACAGGAGTTACTGAAACTTCCTCAGGTGATTCAACCAACGGTGATATCGTACAAACTGGATTAACAGAGGTTAGTGCAACCGATGTATCCGGAGTTGTTGAAAATGTTATGCCAGCCATTGTAGCAATTAATTGTTCTGCAACTCAGACACAATATGATTTCTTTGGCAGAGAATTCAATCAAGAGATATCCGGTAGTGGTTCTGGTATTATTATTGGTCAAAATAATAAGGAAATATTAATTGCCACAAATAATCATGTGGTAGCAGATGCAACAGCAATCGAAATTGTATTTAATGATGATTCTAAGGCGACAGGAACGATTAAGGGCACAGAGCCTTCTTCTGACTTAGCTGTAGTAGCCGTTAATATTGATGATTTATCGGCAGAAACAAAGGCAAATATTAAAGTTGCGACTTTAGGAAATTCAGATAATATTAAAACTGGTGAAATGGCAATTGCGATTGGTAATGCACTTGGTTATGGTCAATCTGTAACCGTTGGATATATCAGTGCATTAAATCGTGAGGTTACTGTTGACGATGTTACCTTAAATTTAATTCAGACCGATGCAGCAATTAATCCTGGTAATAGTGGTGGAGCGTTAATCAATGCGAAAGGTGAAGTAATTGGTATAAACTCTGTTAAGTATTCGGATACCAATGTAGAACGTATTGGATATTCCATTCCTATTTCTCATGCGATTCCTATTATTAATGATTTAATGAACCGTGAAGAATTAAAGGAAAATCAAATGGCTTACCTTGGAATTTCAGGAAAGAATGTCGAAAAATCCTATGCAGAAGCATTTAATATGCCTGTAGGCGTATATATTTACAAAGTTTCCGAAGGTAGTGCCGCCCAGAAGGCTGGCTTGCATCAGGGAGACATCATCACTGCATTTAATGGTAGAGAAGTCTCTGATATGAATCAGTTAATGAGTATCCTTAGCTATACAAGAGGCGGTACTGATGCTAAATTAACCGTAAGTGTTCTTGAAAACGGAAAATATGTAGAAAAAGAGATTCCGGTTACATTAGGTTTTAGAACAGATTCCTCAAAAAAATAGAATAGACTAGCACAAATCCCCCTTCGATTCGATATACTATGTAGTGTGAATGTGAATTAAAGGGGGATTTCAATGAAGAAACGCGTTGTAGCTTTGTTCATTGTATCACTTATGATAGTATCGCTTGTAGGATGTAAAAAGGATACAAAATATACAGAGGTAAATTTAACGGAAGTAGCTCACTCCATTTTCTACGCACCGCAGTATGTAGCAATAGAATTAGGTTATTTTGAAGACGAGGGGTTAAAGGTTAATCTAACCAATGGACTTGGTGCAGATAAAACCATGACCGCTGTCCTTTCAGGAAATGCTGATATAGGTTTTATGGGATCTGAAGCCTCCATCTACGTATACAATGAAGGTGAAAAGAATTATGTTGTTAACTTTGCGCAATTAACACAGCGTGCAGGAAACTTCTTAGTGTCTCGTGATGCGAATGAGACTTTTGCATGGAATAATCTTAAAGGTAAAACTGTAATCGGAGGACGTATCGGCGGAATGCCTGAGATGATATTCGAATATATTCTTAAAAAGAATAGTATTGATCCTAAAAAGGACTTAACAATTATCCAAAATATTGACTTTGGTATTACTGCTCAAAGTTTTCAAGCTGGTACTGGTGATTATACAATTGAATTCGAACCTGCTGCTACAGGTCTTGAGCTTCAAAAAGCAGGAAAGGTTGTCGCTTCGCTTGGTGTAGAGAGCGGTATGGTTCCTTATACGGCTTATTCAGCAAAACTTAGCTATATCAAAGATCATCCAGAGACAATTCAGAAGTTTGTAAATGCTCTTCAAAAGGGTATGAATTATGTTAATACTCATACTTCAGAAGAGATTGCAAAGGTTATTAAACCTCAATTTAAAGAAACAGATATTGATACTGTAACTAAGATTGTAACAAGATACAAGGATCAACAGACTTGGAAAGAAGACTTAATCTTTAAAGAAGAAAGCTTCAATCTGTTACAGGATATTTTAGATAGCTCAGATATGTTAGCAAAACATGCAGTTTATACGGATTTGGTTGATACTACGTATGCTACGAAAGCTGCAAATAAATAATTAAGAAAATAAAGGAAGCGCGGGGGTGACCCGTGCTTTTTTGTTGCTAGGATATTTCTCAAATCGGTAAAAGCGTAAGATACTATTGAAATAAAAAATGGTATATAAAATGAGGAATTCTTCACCATGATTTTGAGTATAACAATGATAGATCAGTTTAACATCAGAGAATGCGGTCATAGGTTTTATGGGATATGAATTACCCATCTATTTTTATAATGAAGGTGAAAAAGATTATGTTGCTAACTTTACTCAAGTAACACAGTGTGTTGGTCACTTCTTAGTGTCTCATAATGCGAATGAGACTTTTGTATGAAATTTTATAGGTAAAACTGTCATAGGTGTACGTATTGGTGGCATGCCAGAGATGAGCTTCGTATATATCTTATGAAGAGTAATATTGATACTAAGATAGATTTAACTGGTAAATGAAATACTCGCTATAGGATATAAGAAAGCTTTCATATTGAATTAATCTAGTATGACGCAAACTAAAAAAGCAGGCTTTGCGAACTTTCCTTGTCGCGAATAAAATATGAGAACAATTATCATAAACGTTGCAAGATTGCTGAAAAAATGGTATTATAGTAGATATCATAATGAGGTATTTAGTAAATTTGGAGGTGGATTGTATGAAGATGATCTTAGCAATTCTAAAAAATGATGATGAACAAGCTACAATCGCAGAGTTAAATAAGAAGCATTATTTTGTTACAAAGTTATCCTCTACCGGTGGTTTTCTTAAGCAAGGAAATACCTCTTTGCTGATTGGTGTAGATGATAATAAAGTTGATGAAGTGTGTGGAATATTAAAGAAAATGTCAGGTGTGCGTAATGAGGTTCAATGCTTGTCTTCGTATGCAGGTACAGACTCTATGTATCCAGGAGTAAGCACCCCTTACCCAATTGATGTGCAAGAAGGTGGCGTAACAATATTCGTTCTTCCTGTTGAACAGTGTTATAAGATATAGTTTCTTAAAGTTTTATTCTATGAATTAGAAATCAAAGAAACAATAATTAGCTAAGAACATAAAGAAACAATAGATTGATGCAATTAGATTTTAATGAAGAAGATTTATTGCAATAATAAATAAGTGAATTGTGTCCATAAACGAATAATCTCCAGAAGAATGTTACAATTACATTCTCTGGAGATTTTTTAATATACATACCGATTAAGTTAGCTTATAAACTTTTCTCATAAAATAAGAAAAGTTGGAATTTATTAACTACAGTTACATCATAATTTATTAGCTATAGTTACATTATAATTTTTAGCAGATGAAACACCTATAGTCTTTGCACGTTTTAAAGAGAATCCAAGGAAAAACGGATGTTTCATAATAAATTGAGTAAATCGATTTAAATAAGTGTTCGCCAAAAGGACTGCGAGTAAAACACAAAATGGTATTATTAATAAGATAATTAGTTTTGGCATACCAAGTAACCAGGCGAAGAATCCATGTGCTGTTAATCGATTCCGTAGGAAGATATGTAAAATATAAACTGGTAACGTTCGTTCTCCAAGTACGGTAAAGGATAATTTGATTCTAGGTACTAAAAATAGAAAACTTATACTAAACACGAATGCAAGAGCGTACCAAAATAAACGAATGAAAGCACCATAATGCCAGTATTTTTTAAATATAGAAATATAGGAAGAACCCGCAAATAATATTTTAATGAATGGTTTTACATAAGGATAAATAACAGTAAGTAACAAAAAGCTACTGATAAACAAAAGAATTGCAGGTATTCTTAATCTTAAATTGAGTAACTTATCTAAATGTTCTTTCGTTGTATAAAATCCTAATATAAAAAATGGTAGAAAGACTATGATTCTTGATAATACCAAAAAAGAGCCTATGGAGGAATCATAACCACACAGTAGTGCGAGTAGGATGGTAGTGGTAATTACAAATTTCTTATTGAATTTTTCCAAAAATGGAATTATCATCGTCCAAAATACAAGTGCTAATAAATACCAAGGAGCATCTTTAACATCAAATAGGTTAAGTTTACCTTTCATTCCAGTACAAATATAATTACCAAACTTGAATAGTAGAAACATCCAAAATAGGGCCATAATTTTACGTGTATTGAATTTTCCGTTTTTATGTACATTTTTCGAGACATAACCAGATACAAATACAAAACATGGCATATGAAAAATATGAATCAAATAATAAAGATATTTTAGTTCTTTTATTCTAGTAAGTTGACTTAAAAAATGTCCTATAACGACTAAAATAATTAATAAAAATCGTAAGTTATCGATATAGGGATCGCGTCTTGTATCATTTTTAATAATTGGCTGTGGATGATACCATTTTTTTAATAACAAAAACATAGAACTTGTCCTTTCGAAGGTAGTAATAATATTTTAAATAACGTTATTAAAAGTTTTTGAATATTAATATTTGGTTTCATATGTGTAAATCTTAGAATACTAGTAATAAAATAATGTCTGTACTGTAGTAATGTCTGTACTGTAGTAATGTCTGTACTGTAGTAATGTCTGTAATGTAGTAATGTCTGTAGTGTAGCAATGTCTGTAGTATAGTAATGTCTGTAATATAGTAATGTCTGTAATGTAATAATGTCTGTACTGTAGTAATGTCTGTAATGAAATAATGTCTGTCATGAAAAAAGATTAGATAATCGTATTATAATAACCTATAATGACGATATGTAATAAATTACCATCTTATAATGAGAAAAAACCCCATAAAATTGAATAGCGTAATATTTGTCTAACCAATTCTATGGGGTTTCGTTAATGTAGGCAATTAACTCGTAAAATATTTTACGAGTTAAAACGTATACTTTTCTTATTTCTTATTCTTCTGTTGTTTCTGCTTCGTCTGCACAATCGCAGCAGTCGCATTCAAAATCATCGTCAAATTCATCGTCAAAATCATCTTCAAAATCTTCTAGATAATCAGGAGTCATAAATTTGTATACAGCATAAGCAATGCCTGCAATAGCTGCAATTGCTCCGACAATAGCAAGTACGAAGATTAAAGTATGTTTCTTCTTCTCAATCGGATCTTCTTTTTTGTGAATTAACTCGCTTAGCTTAGAAGCAGCAAGCATCTCACTGAACTTGTCGATTTTATTATTCATAACAGCACTTCCTTTCCTATTCTCTGATGATTCATTACAAACGAGTGGATTATCATCATTTGTATTGATTTCGGTAATTAGCACTTCGTGGCAAGCATATTGCACGCGAATCAAAATCATATAATCAAACACGATTTTGGTTTAATAAATTCCGTTCGTGTATATTATACCACCCACTTGCCGTTTTTACTATATGAAAATAAGAAAATTAAACCAGACTATGAAAAATAGAGCAATAAAGACATTACTTAGTACGTCAAAACGCGTTTAATCTTCAATTTTTTCCAATTTAGCGAAAGAGGATAGCATTTTTTTGATACCTTGTTCGCCAAAGTCAACAGTAACTTCGTAATCTCTACCGCCTTTTGTTAGATTAGTAACAACGCCTTGTCCAAATTTAATATGTTTCACAGTATCACCAACGCCATAGGCAAGGGTGCCAAGATTACTGTTACCAAAATTTTTGGTTGGTAATGTACCGCCAACGGATGGTTGAAAACCACGCGCTGTTTTTGCTTGACCAGAAAATGATGGCATGGAATTAATTCCAGTCGTACCACGCATAGAAGGTGTAGCTTTATCAAACATGGTATCATTGTAACTTGATGATTTGTCAAATGGATTATCTGAATCAAACATACCACGTGACTGAGTTGAAAAGTTTGGTGATGCATTACGGATTGGACTTTCGCCATAGGAATCTTTTGCAAGATATCCTTTATTCTGTGCGGACTGAATCGTCAGAAGATAGCGGGGAATCTCGTTAATAAATCTGGATGGTCGATTAAATTGAGTTTCACCTCGCATCATTCGCTGCCTAGCTGCACTTAAATGTATCTGCTTCATAGCTCTCGTGATACCTACATAGCAAAGACGTCGTTCTTCTTCGATTTCAAGTTCTGGATTTTCTGCATTGATTGACATATAACTAGGGAAAATACCATCCTCCATACCACAAAGATACACATAAGGGAACTCAAGTCCTTTTGCACTATGAAGGGTCATTAATACTACATGATTACTATCTTCCTCAAGAGAGTCAATATCAGCAACCAAAGCTACTTCTTCTAGGAAACCACTGAGGGTTGGAGGTTCGGTTGCTTCCACTTCATAGGTTACGATTTTATTAATTAGTTCATTGATATTTCCGATACGATCTTCCGCGGACTCATCATCAGCTTCTTCTAATTCTTTTAAGTATCCAGTGCCCTCTAAAATTTCTTCCATCAAATCCTTTAAGGTAAAGGTATCAGAGCTTAGTTTACTTTTTATAGTTTCTATAAAACTGACAAATGAGGTGATTTTTGAGGTGGAACGGCCTAATCCAGGGATATTTTCTGCATGACGTAGAGCGTCATAAAAACTCATATTATTTTTCACAGAGAATTCTTCCACACGGTCAAGTGTAGTTAAACCAATCCCTCGTTTAGGAACATTAATAATACGCTTTACTGCAATACCATCAAGCCCGTTATCAATCGTTTTTAAGTAGGCTAGAAGGTCCTTGATTTCTTTTCTTTGGTAGAAATTAATACTACCGATGATTTTATAAGGAACGCTTCGTTGAATCATTTTCTCTTCGAATACACGAGACTGAGCGTTTGTTCTATATAGGATGGCAAAGTTATTAAAAGATATACCATCTTGATCATTTAATGTTTTAATACTATCAACTACCTGAGTTGCTTCTGCAAAATCAGTATCATACTGGCAAAAACTAACTTGCTCACCATCTTCATTATCGGTCCACAAAGACTTATCCTTACGGCCAAGGTTATTGTGAATTACTTCATTGGCTGCATTTAGAATATTTTTTGTAGAACGATAATTTTGTTCCAGTTTAATTACGACTGCATCTGGAAATTCCTTTTCAAAATCAAGGATGTTTCGGATATTAGCACCACGGAATTTATAAATGGATTGATCGTCATCACCTACTACGCAAAGGTTATGTTCTACTTCATTATATTCATTCAAGCTATGTGCAAGTAAACGTATTAATTTAAACTGAATGGTATTGGTATCTTGATACTCATCCACCATAATGTATCGAAAACGATTACGATAGTAATTTAATGCCTCTGTATTAGATTGAAAGAGTTCAACCGTCTTCATAATTAAATCATCAAAATCAAGGGCATTGTTTGTCTTAAGTCGTCTTTGATATTCCTTATAAACATTGGAAATCTTCATTTTATTATAATCACCCAATGCAGATAGTTCAAACTCTTCTGGGGAGATTCCTTCATCCTTAGCACTTGAAATAGCAGAAAGAAAGACTCTCTCTTTGGTCTGCTTTGTATCAATTTGTAAGAATTTTAAAACTTCACGTATTAAAGTCTTTTGATCGTCTGTATCATAGATTGTAAAATTTCGATCATATCCAAGGGTTTCAATAAAACGTCTTAGGATACGAACACAGGTGGAGTGGAAAGTACTGACCCAGATATTTTCAGCGCCATATCCCACAATCTTATCGACACGTTCTCTCATTTCTTTGGCTGCTTTGTTCGTAAAGGTTAGAGCCATTATCTGATATGGATTTACATTTCTCTCTTCAATCAGGTAGGCAATTCTATGGGTTAACACTCTTGTTTTACCAGAACCAGCGCCGGCTAAAATTAACATTGGACCACGATCGTGCTCCACAGCTCTTCGTTGTTCCGGGTTTAGGGAATCGTATATACTCATGAGGTATCAAACCTTTCTTAGTTATTCATGACAAGGAAAAGCATGCGAAGCGCACTTTCTCTTGTTTCTATTAATCTTTTAAGTAGGAGTTGCCATAGAAAGCTTATTTTCATCAATAAAGATTAAGAGATTATGTAATTAGCTTTCATAGAAAAACTTTCTCTAAAGAAAAACATAAAATAATCTCTGCATAAAAATAAGAAAATAAGAAACTTAACTATAATCTATAGCGATTAACTTAAAAGAGCAAACATATGTTTATTATAGCATGCAGGGAAAGGAGATACAATAGGAAATCCCAAGGTATTCATACGTACAAAATCACTGTATTTATTCGTGTTGACATGTGGTATTCATTACTATATAATGTGATATAGAGGTGATATTTTGGACAAACAACGGGAAAAAGAGATTATGGAACTCATCGAAGGCTTACGGAAAATCAATTATGTAAAACCTGGCGATGTTCCAAATATTGATTTATATATGGACCAGGTGACCACGTTTATGGATAAACATCTTGAGTCCTCAAAGCGTTATTCTGAGGATAAATTGTTGACCAAAACGATGATTAATAATTATACAAAAAATAATTTACTTCCGTCATCAAATAAGAAAAAATATTCAAAGGATCATATGTATCTTCTTATATTTATATATTACATGAAGAACGTATTATCCATTAACGATATTCAAAGTATACTTACTCCTTTGACTGAGAAATTCTTCGAGGGGGATAACAAAGTTAGTTTAGAAGAGATTTACGAAGAAATCTTTCGACAGGGAGAGGAAAACTCCATGACAGTGAGTAAGGATGTTATTCGTAAGTATCAGAAATCAAAAGATGCTTATCCCGAGATGAAGGACCAAGAGGATCACGATTTCTTACAGATGTTTTCTTTTGTGTGTATGCTATGTTTTGATGTCTATATGAAAAAGCAAATGATTGAGAAAATTATCGATGATCATTTTACAATGCCATCAGAGAAGGATAAAAATACAAAAGAGAAATCGAAAGATCATGCGAAAGACAAGGATAAATCATCTAAGTAAATAAATAAGATAAATAATCTTAGAAATTTAAACAGATGATATTCAAAGCATTTTATGATATGAATAAGCTAGTAAAAACGTGTTAAATAATTAATCCTTATAAAATTCTAAAAAAGGTATTCGAAATATTCCGAATACCTTTTCTTATGTTCTATTATTGTGCTTCCTCTTCGTCCATTTGTGAAATTTCAGGAATTCTACTGAATACTAAATCATAACCATCATTACCGTAATTTAAAGAACGGTTCACACGACTTATAGTAGCAGTCGAAGCACCTGTTTTTTCTGCTATTTCAAGATATGTCTTTTTTGCACGAAGCATTGCAGCCACCTCGAAACGCTGAGAAAGAGACAGTAATTCATTCACAGTACAGATGTCTTCAAAGAAAACGTAACATTCTTCCTTGTTCTTTAGACTTAAAACCGCATCAAATAAATAATCTACTGAATCATTCTTAATATTTTTACTCATTTTAATTTCTCCTTTATAGGCTTCTCAATCATAGTAAGTACGATTTAGGATTTCTTATCCTAAGTAGTCGAAATAGCTACGATATTGAATTTAGCTACTTTCATAAAAATATACGATTCTAATATTAAATAGAATCGTATCATTATAACTTTGTGTTCTATCTCATATAACTCTGATACAGTCATATTTTATCACTATACATTACTAAAGTAAAGGGATTTTCTTATCATTTTTATGAAAGTTTTATGAACTAGAAAAATTGGGAACCTAGACAATAATAAAAAGATTCGATATAATAGGAAAAGTATTTATCAGGAGTAAACAAGAAAAAGTACGCTTCGCGAACTTTTCCTTGTCATGAATAAAAGGATAACAAGTCAAAAGCTTGATTTTCAAGTGAAATAGAGAGGAATATTGGATGAAAAAAGGAACAGAATGTATTGGATTAGTAGAGCGAATTGAGTTTCCTAACAAAGGAATTGTAATGGTGGATGATGAGAAGATTATCGTGAAAAATGCCATCACAGGTCAGAAAGTTCGTTTTGTAGTTAATAAAGTAAGAAAAGGAAAAAGCGAAGGTAGATTATTAGAAGTAGTAGAAAAATCTTCACTGGAAACGAAAGAAGCTGTTTGTTCTCATTTTGGAGATTGTGGCGGTTGTACTTATCAAACTATACCTTATGAAACTCAGATTAAAATAAAGGCAGATCAAGTGAAGAAGTTAATTGATGAGGTAATCGCGACAGATAATAAAGAGTATGAGTTTCAAGGAATTGAGGGTAGCCCATTAGAGTTTGGGTACCGAAATAAGATGGAGTTTTCATTTGGTGACGAATTTAAAGATGGACCACTGGCACTTGGACTTCATAAAAAAGGAAGCTTCTATGATATTGTTACAACATCAGATTGTAAATTGGTACATGAAGATTATAATCGCATCTTAGGATGTGTGCTATCCTTAGCAAAAGAATATAACCTTAACTATTATCACAAGATGAGTCATGAGGGTTATCTACGTCACCTTTTAATTCGTCGTGCAGCCAGAACAGGGGAAATTCTTGTAAGCTTAATTACAACTTCACAAACGAATGTCTTAGTAAATGGGGAAGAAGAATTTTTAAATAAACTACGTGAGTCTCTTAAAAACCTTTCCTTAGAAGGTAGTATTGTTGGAATACTTCATACAGTAAATGATAGTCTTGCAGATGTAGTACAAAGTGATCGTACGGATATTCTTGATGGTCAAGACTTCATCTTCGAAGAGGTTTTAGGGCTTAAATTTAAAATTTCAACCTTCTCTTTCTTTCAAACAAATTCACTAGGAGCGGAAGTGCTTTATAACTGTGTTCGTGATTTTGTCGGCGAAACAAAGGATAAGCTTATCTTTGACTTATATAGTGGAACAGGAACAATTGCTCAGTTATTGGCTCCGGTAGCTAAGAAAGTGATCGGTGTAGAGATCGTGGGAGAAGCTGTTGTTGCTGCTAGGGAGAATGCTTCCTTAAACAAATTAACTAACTGTGAATTTATCGCGGGTGATGTCTTAAAGGTAATCGACACGATTGAAGAAAAACCTGATTTAATTGTACTTGATCCTCCAAGAGATGGAATTCATCCAAAAGCACTTGATAAAATAATTGATTACGGGGTAGACCGTTTGGTTTATATTTCATGTAAACCAAGTAGTTTAGCGAGAGATCTTGTGGTACTTCAGGAGAGAGGGTATTGGGTGGAGAAGGTAAGGTGTGTGGATATGTTTCCTTGCACAGTGCATACAGAGACAGTTTGCTTACTTAATAGAACAAAATAGATTAATTTGTGATATAATGAAATTATCGAATAATTAGTTTTAATAATGAAATAAGTAGCGGAGTCTTTATGATGGAACGCAAAACCTTATTTTTTGATTAAAATATACACTGTTAATAAAAATTAAGCTTATAAGTTATCTGGAATATATAAAATTTCGTTTGAGCAAATGATCAAAATTTTAATTAAGCATAAAAAACTAGAAGAAAAGAAATTAGAAAAAATGAATTGTAATAAAATTCAAATTCTTTAGAGCCTTTGTTTGTTATTTGAGGGTATAAAATTTTCTTGGTTAAATGTTATTTTGAAAGTAATCTTTTTATAATACTTATTTAATGAAGATATGGGGGAAATATAATGGAAGTGGAAGATATTGTTTTATCAGTTAAGGAATGGAATAGAAAAGGGAATGTTTGTAATTCTCAAAAGGACTATGATAAAGCTATTGAATGCTATAATAAGGCAATTCAAATAAATGAAAACCATGAATATCCTTGGAATGGTCTTGGAAATGTTTATAACTCTCTAAAGGACTATGATAAAGCTATTGAATGCTATAATAAGGCAATTCAAATAAATGAAAATTATAAAAATCCATGGAATGGCCTTGGAATTGTTTATAACTCTCTAAAGGACTATGATAAAGCTATTGAATGCTATAATAAGGCAATTCAAATAAATGAAAATTTTATAAATCCTTGGAATGGCCTTGGAAATATTTATAGCTCTCAAAATGATTATGATAAAGCTTTTGAATGCTATAATAAAGCAATTCAAATAGATGAAAATCAAGAAAATCCTTGGAATGGTCTTGGAAATGTTTATTCCTTTCAAAAGGACTATGATAAAGCTATTGAATGCTACAATAAGGCAATTCAAATAAATGAAATTTTTGAAAATCCTTGGAATGGTCTTGGAAATGTTTATTCTTTTCAAAAGGACTATGATAAAGCTATTGAATGCTACAATAAGGCAATTCAAATAAATGAAAATCAAGAAAGTCCTTGGAATGGTCTTGGAAATATTTATTACTTTCAAAAGTACTATGATAAAGCTATTAAATGCTACAATAAGGCAATTCAGATAAATAAAAATTATGAACTTCCTTGGAATGGCTTTGGAAGGGTTTATGAAAAACAAAAAGACTATAATAAAGCTATTGAATGTTATAAAAATTCGTTTGCTATTAATCCAAATTATAGATCTCCATATAACAATCTCACTAATTTATGTGAAAAGTTAGAAAAAGAAAAAAATTTTACCTATAATATTGAAAAATTATTAGAATTTAATCCATCAAATCAAGAAGCATATAGGATATATGGAAATTTTTTGATGGAATGGAAACTATTAAATGAATCACCAAAAAGTTTAAATAAAATAAGAAGTTTTTTTGAAACATCAATAAGATATTATGAATCTGTTAAAGATAATTCTGGAATCTCTTTATCTAGAATCAGTTTGGAAAAATTAGAGTCATTGCTAAATGATCTAAATGATAACGAGACCAAACAAAAAAATGATATTAATTCTCCAATGCATAAAGTTATGTATGCTATTAAGGAAAGTAAAATAAGAGACAAATCTAATATTACAAAAAGGTCGTTTTTACCTTTTATTAACGCAAATTTTGAGTATAAAGATGACTTAACTACTGTTGAAAATGAACCACAAGTCTATTTTGAGGTTCTTAGAAGATGGAATTCTTATACCCCAATTATTGCAGATAATTATGAGGTAAGTAAAGGTGGGGGTTACTTTATTAAATATAGGGACAAGGGAATTATAATCGACCCAGGATTCAATTTTATTGATAATTTTAAAAATGCAGGTCATTTTTTTAAAGATATTGATATGATATTTATTTCACATGCACACAATGATCATATGGCTGATTTAGAATCAATTTTAACCCTTCTCCACAAATATAATGATGAGATAAAAGAATCAGATGATCTTTCTAAGGAAGATACAATAAAAAAAGAAATTTCAAAACGAGATAATATTTCATATAATGAAGTAACTGCTGAAAATATAGAAAAGGAGTTTTTAAAATCTAATAGAAGAAAAATAATAGAATTCTATATGCCATTAAGTGTTTTCAAATTTTATTCGGGTCTTTTTGAATTAACTGCTAAAACTAATTATAGAATTCACATTATTGAGGATGGCTCCATATGTAGTTTGGGTGATAAATATACTACCGATACTAGGGATTCATTTAGAATACGAACAATAAGAGCAAAGCACAGAGATATGATTTCTGATATTTGCGCGATTGGTCTTTCGATTGAATTCAAAAATTTAGTAATTCTCTACACAGGCGATACAGGATGGGATGAAAATATAGGAGTTCAATATTCAGAACTAAAGGCTTCCTATCAGGAAAAGAACGTTATTTTACTGGCTCATATAGGTGGATTTAAAGATTGTGAGGACAATTATTTAACCGGTGGAAAAGATTCGGATATATTTTACAAGAATCATCTTGGAAGATTAGGTTTAGTTAAATTGAACGAAGAACTTAAGCCTGATATGTGCCTTATATCTGAATTTGGCGAAGAATTTAAAGGCAACCGAACTGATTTAGCTGCTATTTTTCAAGAAGCCTTTGAAAATAAAATTTTATTTTTCCCGGTAGATATAGGGTTTCGGCTAGATATGAATAATAGAAAAATAAAATGTATTCAGAATGCTGAAGAAAATCCATATTCACTTAAATATTCCTATAAAGATCCTTGTGATGTAAGAGCCTATGAGCATAAGAAAAATTATTCCTTGCACTATTATGATAGGAATCTTGACTCAAGGCTGATAACTGCAGTTGTATCTGAACTGGTTAGTCAGAACAAATTGTGATTGAATGAAAATTAATTTATCTAAGTTTCTACCGAGTTCCCAACAGCCTCACACGTCATCTTTTTGTATTTTCAAGGCATGTGGAGACGGTGGTTCTGCAGAAGAGAAACAGCTAAATTATTGAATGAAGCTAATAGAGTTTCATTAGAATTGAGGACGGGAGAGTAAAAACTTTCACGTCCTTTTTTAAGTTTTGCTGGTGCATTTCATGATGCTGGAAAGGTTGGTTAAGGAGGAAGCAATCTTATTTTTTACTACTTTGAAGGTAAGTGGCTAATAATACCGCACATCGACTACCATTAAATTAGGAAATATAATTGTAACAAAATAAGTGGAGCATTTCACTCCAGATGGAGGTTTACAATCATGCGATAGCACTACAAACATTACAGCAACGCTGAAAAGACAAAGGTAATAAATCCGATTTATTTTGCTATGCCAGAGAGTCAGTTGTTAAAAAAATAATTGAAGCTACTGATTATCTTCCCTGTGGTTACAAGTTTGTAATTAAAGAAGCATATAGACCTCTATCACTACAAAGAGGATTTTTTGAAGGAGCATTTAAATATTATAAAACTCAATATCCATTAAAAAATAATGATGAAATTTATAAATTAACATGTCAATATGTAGCACCTGTTAAAGTAGCTGGACATCCAACTGGTGGGGCAATAGACATAACTTTGATCAAGGATGGAATTGAATTGGATATGGGATCGGAATTTAATGAAGCACCTATTGAACCAGAAAATCTTTCACATCTGCATTCCACCTATATAAATGATCTAGGTAAAGCAAACCGAAAAATAAAATACTTATCGATTGCATGGAAAAGGTGGATTTGTAAATTATCCAACTGAATGGTGGCATTGGTCATATGGGGGTTGCTATTGGGCTTTCCTAAATAACTGTGATGCTTTTTATACAGCAACTGATGAGAATGAAATAATGTAAAAACATTAGATAAGGGATTAAAAGATTAGTCACCGCCAAGGCCCTACCAGGCTCAAGTGGTATCTTTTTTATCTCCTCAAGGCATGTAGAGACTGTAGTTCTGTTACAGCGAAAAAACAGTTAAATTATTGGAGAGAAACAATAGAAATATACTAAAAATAAAGGACATGAGAGTGGAAACTTTCACGTCCTATTTTTATAGAAAAAGATACGGATTGGTCAGCATTATTTTTCCTAAAATAAAATAAAGAAAAAATTATTAGTAGGCTAATTATAATAGTAGTTCCTGTAATATAAGACTTGAAATTCCTCATAATATCTGCTCCCAATTCATAGTTTGTAAATAATTGTTTATTATTGATATCGTATAATGAATTGTTATAATATTCAACTACAAATTCGTTGCAGAAGAGAAAAGTTCGTCTCGTTTTGCTTTCCCAATGTTGTATTTATTCTTTATCAAGGGTATTATAAGTGTATGGTTTATTAGTGCGAACCAACGAACAGACTAGGCGAGGTATTGATTACGGATAAAAGAGAACAAATTGAAACGATACAAGAAGATTTTAAGAATGCACAAGCGATTTTGACAGCAATCGGAGATGAAACACGCCAGATAATACTTCTGGTCTTAATGGGCTCCGATTGTAAAAGCGGTATGCGTGTTGGTGAAATCACGGAAAAAACACACCTCTCGCGCCCTGCTGTATCGCATCAATTGAAAATATTGAAGGATATAGGAATTGTAAGAATGAGAGAAGAAGGAACTAAAAACTACTATTATATCAATGTTTCAGCAAAACTAAATATATTAAAAAAATTGGTTCTAGACATTGAAAATTTGATGAAAGAGTTTTATCAGTAAAGTTAACATATTTTTCAGTTGACATTATCAACCGCAAAATAAATTTTAGGAGGTAATTTCATGCGCAGTGCGATAGAAGACAGAGTTTCAAGGAGAAAGTTTGAAAAGGAACCGATTACTGAACAGGAAAAGGAGAAAATTGTTTCTCTTATTAATCAATTAAATGAAGTATCCGGTTTAACAATGGCATTTCTAGAGGATGGAAGCAGTGCTTTTCAAAAGTTAAGAAAGAGTTATGGGCTATTTACCAATGTGCGTTCTCTAATATTGATGAAAGGCAAGAAAGAGGATAAAAACCTGAAGGAAAAGATTGGATATTACGGAGAAGATTTAATTCTAGATATAACTGATTTAGGCTTGGGGACTTGCTGGGTTGGAGGCACCTTTGATAGGGATGAATTAACTATTGATAGCGGAGAGGAATTGATTTGTGTTATTGTAGTAGGTAAAGTGGCAGCTCCTTCACTGAGAGAAAAGATGATGCGGTCAGCTATGCATAGAAAAGTAAAGAGTATAGAAGAACGAATTATAAGCGATCAACCGTTACCTCAATGGGTACAAAATGGAATGAAAGCTGTATTATTTGCCCCAAGTGCTAAGAATACACAAAAAGTAATGTTTAAGTATCAGAGCAACATTTTAAGCGCTCAAATTGCGGATGACTATTCAATGGATCTGATTGATTTGGGTATTGCAAAGAAACATTTTGAACAAGAGTCAGAAGGAAAATTTGAATTTGGGAATGGTGGTATCTTTCATCTAAAATAAACTATAGCAGACGCCAATTGCCAAGAAAACGATAGCAATAGGCAGTAAATTCATGAAATAAAAGGTCGTGAGACCGTTCATTTTCAAACTATTTGAGAATGAGCGGTCTCTTTTGTTATCGAGAAATTGATTAAAGAAAGGATGTAGTTGTAGTCATTTCAAACATCTATGTGATAGAGCAACGGGAAAAATTGACTATAAGTATAAAATATGTAATAATTTACATAAGTTTTTCTATAACAAGTTTTTCTATAAAGCTTTATTCAATTTCAAAGCTATGTTTTTAGTGATATATTGAAAAAGCATATTACATAAGGAAGGAGAAAATAATGAGTAAGGTAGTCAGAAGATTTATACTGGATGACATCTGGAGACTGGGTAGAACTGAATCATGGTTCTCTGATATGGCTATGAAGGGATTACATCTACGGAGAATTGGACTTATGTTCGCTACCTTTGAGAAGGGGGAGGAAAAAAAGACAAAGTATAGAATTGGCATTATAAGTCCTAGAATAACTAAAGATCAACTTGAAATATACAAAGAATCCGGTTGGCAGCTTGTTACTAGATTAAAAGAGTTTTATATCTTTTCATCGCCGGAAGATGAGAATTGTCAGGAGCTTTATACAGATCCTATAGAACAGAGTAACACTATGGTAGTATTGGTCAAGCGAATGCGAAATCATGTAATTGCGATGTTGATTTTAATGGTGCTCTTTTTAGGAATGGTATTTTTGATGTTATCTCTTCAGCGTACACCAACACTTGCTATGATAGAGGGATCAATGGTTCAGTATCTGTGGTTTACATTCGTTGAGATTTATGCTTCTTATACTGTTATTCGAAATTTCATAGTTTTACGCAGGCTTAAAAAATCTCTTTCAGAGGGAAGGCCCATCAATCACCGGGAAAGCTGGCGAAAGCCTCGTTTGATTAATAGCTTTATAAGCATATTCCTTATACTTACAACTTTCCTGATTGCTTGTGTACCAGTCGCTCAAATTATCAGTAGAAAAACCTATAATTTACCAGAAACACCAGTTGATCTTCCTGTGATTCGACTTTCGGAAATTGAACAGAACCCTGATCTTGAGCGTCAGGTAGGATATAGTTTGCGTGATGTGGACAGGGAAAACCGGGTTGACTATGATTGGGCGCTTCTATCTCCGGTAAAGTTCGAGATATATGAGCATGGTATTGTGAGAAACATAAAGTGGAATGATAATAGCGGTTCTTATTCACCAAGCATTGGAACACATTATTACCGACTGATTTTTTCATCAATGGCCATAGGCTTGGTACACGACCTTATGGATCGTTATGTCGATGACTTCGATCCGAATGTGATGGTTCAAGAGGTGGAACATACATATTTTGATAAGCTATTTGTGGCTGAAAGTGGCATCAGGAAGCAATTCTTTGCCTGTTCCGGAAATGAAGTCATCTATTTAAATTATTATGGTAATGAGCAGGCTGAGGATATTATTATGTTGTTACCGAAAGCGTTCATGAAGCAATAATTAAATGAAATTGGCTTATATCAGTATCTAAATGAAATAGGCTTATACCAGTATCTTTATATCTACTCAAGACTTGTGGAGTCGGCAGCTACCCAAATGATAACACAAAACCCCGCAATCCTATAAAAAAGGACTGCGGGGTTTTGTGTTTGTTGATTAGTATAAATGTTATAAAATCTGTGTCTAAATTTACTTCTAAATTTAAGCTAAGTTGAAATAGGCGGGCGATTTTATTATATATTATGAAAAAATAATTACCTGTGTGTTATATTCTTAGAAACAGCTCCTCATTAACAAAGTGAGAATATATCAGAGAAATATCAATTAAATTACAATCCCCCCTATTCCACCGATTTTAATGACTCTGCCATATTAATCCTGTTAATTTTTCTTATCAGTATCACATTAACAATTAAGGTCAGCCCTATGGTAACAATCAGTGCGTAAAGATAGCTGATAGGAAATATTTGAATATTAAAGGATATTGATTCAATCTTAATTTGATCCATGACGAAACGGTGGAGTAAGATGCCTGCTGGAAGTCCGAACATGGTACTGATAAGGGTTATCACTATATTTTCCCTGAAAACATAACTATAGGTTTCCTTCGGATAAAATCCTAGTACTTTAATTGTTGCAATCTCTCGGTTTCGTTCCGTGATGTTGATATTGCTCAAGTTATACATAACCACGAAGGATAGGGCACAGGCGCAGGCGATTACCAGCCAGACGATATAGTTAAGACTGTTCATCATATTTGTAACGCGGTTTTTGGTATCGGCGGTAACAACTACGCTGGAGGCTCCATGATCCTTCATGAGCTTGGCAGATATATTATAAATATCGGTAGAATCTGTAGTGGCAAAGGCAGTCTTATAAGCGCATTCCTCTCCAAAGACCTTCTCGTAGGTGGCTTCGCTCATGAACATATAGTTATGAGCATAATTTTTAAAGATACCTCCGATGACAACTGTATAGGTTTTTATGTTATCTAGGGTTATGGTCATGGAATCACCGATTTTCAGATTTTCGGTTTCTGCAAGACGGTCATTTATGGCTACATAACCGTCTTCCGGGAAAGGAACTGTCTTGCCGTTAAGGCGAAGCCCGATAACATTTGTAATATCAGGGTCATCACTTGCTACGACATTTACCTTCTGGTTTCTACTTGTACCTGTGACTTCATAGGTATCAAAAGAGATAAAGACACATTCTGAGAGCATATCGGAGGTACTTTCTCTAAAGTCTGTCATTTCCTCTTTTGATTGAGCCTCTAAAAAGGAAATGGTGTAATCGAAGAGCATTATGGAACCAAACTGATCATCGGCTATTTTACTGATGGAATCATTTAAACCTAAGCCGGCTAGTAGTAGTGCTGTACAGCCTCCGGTGCCTAGTATCATCATAAATAAACGTTTTTTATAACGTAAGATATTACGGATGGATACCTTGTGTAGGAAGCTAAGAGCCTGCCATAATACCGGGATTCGTTCCAGAAAGATTCGTTTGCCCACTTTGGGAGACTTTGGTCTCATTAATTCTGCAGGCATCTGTGATAGTTCTGTTCGGCAAGCAGCATACGTTGCACCAACGGAACAAAGAAGGGAAACCATCAATGTAAGAAGGGCTAAACCGCCGTTGAATACATATTTAATCTCCGCAATATTATAAAGCATCTTGTAGGCCTGCCATATAGCATAAGGAAATAGTCTGATCCCGGCAAAATAACCTAGGATACAGCCAAGAACAGCTGCACTTCCAGAATAGGAGATGTATTTCCATGCGATGGAGCGGTTTGAATATCCTAAGGCTTTCAGGGTTCCTATCTGGGTACGGTGCTCATCCACCATTCTTGTCATGGTAGTACTGCAGACTAGAGCGGCAACGAGAAAGAAGAAGATAGGGAATATCTTTGCAATACCTTCTACAACAGAGGAATCATTTTCAAAACTTGCATAGCTGATGTTTTTCGTTCTATCCAGCACATAGGTGGATGGTTTATCCAGTGAGGCTACCTCTGCTTTGGCATCGCTTATTTTATCCTTTGCCTCAGCCAGCTTTTTTTCTCCCTCCGTCAAAGCACTATCTGTATCTTCTTTACCATCCTTATATTTCTGTAAGGCTTCGGAATACGCTTTTTTAGCTTGGTCAAGTGCTACTTTTCCGTCTGCTATCTGCTTTTTAGAGTTAACAAGAGTTTCTTTTGCAGTAGAAAGTTGAGTTTTAGCTAAAGTAAGTTCTTTTTCTGACTTCTTAAATTCACTGTCCGCAGTTTTTTTAGAAGTATCCAGAGTATCCTGTGCTACCTTTATCTGTTTTAGGGTTTCACTTAATGTCTGATACTGATTTATTACACCCAAACCTTCTTCTACCTGTTTAAGCTGGTTAGCATAAGTCTGATAATCCGTACTGTTTGGGTCTGAAATCTGTGATAGAGCGGCTTTTAAGGAATCTTCCGATTCTTTTAAAGTACTGTATTGATTAAGTACACCGCTTTTTTCAATCTCTTCCATGCCAGTAGTTACTTTAGAGCGGTTCGCTGTAATTTCCTGCTGTTTTTCGTTTAATGTATTTTGTATTTCACATTTTTTCGTATCGAAATCTTTCTTTGAGTTATTATAAGCGGTAAGGGAGGAGTTATATTCCTTTTCTTTAATCGCCAATGTACGCTCACTATCAGCTAATTTCTTTTCATTGCTGTTTATCTCAGTTTTGGCGTCTTCTAACCTCTTTTTTGAATCACTTAACGAATCTTTTGCTTCCTTTTTTTCGTCAAGGTATTCCGAAGATGATGCGTCATAATCACTTTGAGCCTCTGCTATTTTTTTGTTGGCTTCTGTTATGATATCCTGATAGCGTAAATCAGCGCGGTAATCAATGGCATCCTTTAAAGGTTGTTCCATAGCAGATACCGTATCCTCGTAATCTTTACTAAAGATCTGGCTTTGGTTATTGTCTAAAGTTACATAAATTTCACTATAATAATCAAATTGAAAACCGCCTTCTGGAATATATAAAAAGGCATTGATGGAACCGCCGGCTAGTTTTGTGGTACCGCGGTCACTGAGGTACATATAGTTCACAGAGTTGCATAAGCCAACGATGGTATAATCCTGATAGATAAAACCATTTTTAACATCTTCTTCATTTTTGGCAGATACGGTGATTGTTTTTCCAAGGTCATCTTCTTTAAAATAAATAGAATCTACAACACACTCATTATCAGCTTCAGGAAGCCTGCCTTTTACTAGGGTTATCTGATTTAAATCATCTGTTATGGAGTGGGCTTTTAATACAACATCGTCTTTATCATTAAAATCTGTAATAAAATCCACATTGACTGCACCCGCTGCTACATTAACCCCCTCAAGATTGCTGATATAATGGATGTCCTCAGCGGTAAAACCCAGAGTTGAGAGTAGCCGGTAATCATACATATTGGATTCTTTAACATAAGTTTCACCCGTATGAAGCATCGCTTGTTTGGTTATCTTAAGCCCAGAAAAAAATCCCACTCCAAGAGCGATAATGACCAGAAGAGCAATATAACGACCCAAGGTGTGCCGTATTTCCCGGCGGTTGTTTTTGTTCCATGCTGAATTTTTCATTACCATTCAATCTCCCCTACAGGTATTACATTTTCATTTTTACGGACTGATGAGACCGTACCATTCTTAATATGAATTACCCGGTCAGCCATAGCTGTTAATGCGGAGTTATGAGTAATTATAATAACGGTCATTCCGTTTTTGCGACTCTGATCCTGTAATAATTGCAAAATTTGTTTACCCGTATTATAATCCAGTGCACCAGTAGGCTCATCACATAATAAAAGTTTTGGGTTCTTTGCTAGGGCGCGGGCAATGGAAACACGCTGCTGTTCTCCACCCGATAACTGGGAAGGAAAGTTATTGAGACGCTCTGAAAGACCTACACTAGTAAGAATCTCTGCAGCAGGAATTGGATTCTTAATCATCTGGGAAGCTATCTCAACGTTTTCAAGAGCGGTCAGATTTGGTATCAGATTATAGAACTGGAATACGAAACCAATATCTTCTCTTCGGTAACTTATAAGACCTCGTTTGCTCAGGGATGAAATCTCTGTTTCACCAAGAAACACTTTACCGGTGGTAAGGGTATCCATCCCACCCAGAATGTTCAGTAGAGTAGTCTTACCTGCACCTGACTGGCCTACAATAATACATATTTCTCCTTTATCTACTTCAAAGCTAGTATCATGCAGAGCGTTAACCTTAACATCCCCTGAGTGATACGTTTTTCCGACATTTTCAAATCGTACAAAAGAATTCATGCTACCTCCTAAATCCAGGATAAATGTTTGACAACAAGTATAAGTTGATGGTCACTATTTATCCTACTAAAGTTAGACAAGTGTTGAAAAATAAACTGCAATTTAGTATAATATAGGAAGTGAAAGAAATCAATGAACAGTATAAAACGGGATGTGTATTTTTCAACATAAATGAAAAATCTATTGAAAATATAAGGTAAAATATCTATGAATAAAAGTGGAAATGATAACAGAAGTGTTCGGAATACCAAGAAAAAATTATTAACTGGATTATTAAGCCTCATGCATCAGAAAGCAATATCTGGTATAACAGTACGTGAGTTAACGGAGCTTGTGGATGTTAACCGAGGAACTTTTTATTTTCATTATGCAGATATATATGACATGATCAGTAAGGTGCAGGAGGAATTCTTTCAAAAATTCAATGAAATCATTGACCAGATGATAATACAAACGCCGGTAAAGTGTAACCCTCCTGAAGTTCTTGTAAGTATTTTTTCTATCTGTGCCGAAAACCGGGAATTTTGCGAGATTATGCTGGGACCCAACGGGGATGCTGCTTTTTTAGACCGTATTACGAATATTGTGGATGAGAAAATCTCAGACTTATGGAAAAGCGTAGGAGCACATATGACTCCGGAGGAGTATGAATACTTTAATGCCTTTCTTATCAACGGCTATATCGGATTTCTTCAAAAGTGGTTGATAACCGGTTGTAAGCAGTCACCAGAGGAAATGGCAGTATTTGCAGCTAATGTTCTTATTCCGACCATAAAGAACTCCCTTGAATTCAGTGGATTAATGAAGAATTACAATCATTTGAATTAAAGGACAGATAGATTTATATTTTGGAGTAATTTGAAGCAGCTACCATTATTGGTTTTGTAAAAAATAGGTACTGCATTTATTGGAAGCAATGGGTCTTGAAGCGATTGAGACATGTTCGGGTGCAATGCCTGGAAATGAATTGTTTAAGGTGACAGTATATTGTATGCAGCAGAAAAACCGCTAAGAAGGATTATCGCTCTCATACGTTTAAAGCTAAACAGTTGAGAGCGATTGGTAGAACGATTGGTAGAACGATTGGTAGAGCGGTTGATAGAACGATTATGTAAAAAGTACTTGAAAGAATATATAAAGGAGAAGATGCAATGAGTGGGAAAATTATTATGAACTTAGCCATCAGCATTGACGGATATATTGCTGATGAAAACGGCGGCTATGATTGGATCGTGGGACAAGGCGATACCTCTATTGATACAGCCGAAAAAAGTGATTTTATGGAGTTTCTTGCGGGCGTTGATATCGTTGTTATGGGTAAAAAATGCTATGATCAGGGTTTTGCTAAAGAATATCCAACAAAAACGGTATATGTAGCTACAAATGAAGTAAAAGATGATGAGGGCAATATCCATTTTATTAGTGGCGATATTGTAAGCAAATTTCAAAATGAAAAAAACAGCGGGAAAAATATATATCTGTTTGGGGGTGGTGGCTTGATAGATCACTTTGTCAAGGCTAATGCTATTGACGAATATATTGTGGGAATCATTCCAACGATACTTGGGAAAGGCCGTCCACTATTTTTAGGAAACAATCCAACAATACAGCTTCATCTTGATAAATACACCGTTAGCGATGGAGTTACTGTGTTACATTACTCAAGACGATAAAAGAAAAGTGGCTTAATGGAGTAAAAATTTGAAGAACATCACAATAAGGCAAAAGGGTCTGAAATATTCAAAATTTTCGGTCATAGAGGAGAGCTGCATTTAATACTACAAGAACAGATCCAACATTATGAACCAAAGCTCCTGAAATAGGGTTTAACAAACCTAAAACAGACAGAACAATCGCAATAGCATTGATACACATAGAAGCAGTTATATTACCCTTTATTGTACGGATTGTGGAAGTGGAAAGTCTTTTTATGTATGGGATTTTGGCAATATCATCGCCCATTATTGCAATATCAGCTGCTTCTATTGCAATATCACTTCCAATGCTTCCCATGGCAATACTGACATTAGCCATTTTTAACGCCGGAGCATCATTTATTCCATCTCCTACCATGCAGACAATTTTGTTTTCTTGTTTTTGGAGTTTTTCTATGCTTTCAACTTTCTCGGTAGGAAGAAGCTCTGAATAGATGTTTGTAATACCTATCTGAGCTGCTACATACTCGGCTGTAAGCTGATTGTCTCCAGTTAGTAAAACCACATCGGTATTCATGGAATGAAGTTTGTCTATCACATCTTTCGCAGTTTCCTTGATTGTATCTGACAGTGCGATGATACCAATGACGGTATGTTCTTCTGCTAAGATGAGGGAAGCTTTGCCTTGATTTCTTAAGCAATCAAGTTTCTCTAAGATGTGATTTTCAATGGATATTTTATGATCTGAAAGGAATGTTGTGTTCCCACAGTAAATCATTTTTCCTGATGAAAGCCCCATTACGCCTTGTCCTGGAATCATCATAAAGTCAGATATTTCAGTAAGTAAAAGATTTTGACTTTTTGCAAATTTTACAATTGCTTTTCCAAGAGGATGTTCAGAGTAAGATTCTATGGAAGCTCCTTTTAAAAGTACTGAACTTTCAGTCTCAGAATCAATGAAAGGTATAATGTCAGAAACTTGTAAATTGCCATAGGTGAGTGTTCCGGTTTTGTCAAATGTTATACAATTGACCATTCCCATACGTTCCAGTGCCTCACCGGATTTTATTAAGACACCGTGTTTTGTTGCCTGACCAATGGCAGCCATAATGGAGGTTGGTGTGGCAAGCGCCAGTGCACATGGACAGAATACAACAAGGACAGTTACAGTTCTTACAATATCTTTTGTGATGATATATGCAACGATCGCAATAAGAAGAGCGATGGGAACAAGCCAGGTAGCCCATTTATCAACAATTTTCTGCATGGGAGCTTTTTTGTTCTCTGCTTCTTTGACAAGTAAAATCATTTTTTGCAAGGACGAATCTTTTCCAACTTGGACAGCTTTTATATCAATGGTTCCAAAACAGTTCATTGTTCCACAGAAAACAGTATCATTTGTAGATTTATCAACAGGAAGGGATTCACCGGTAATGACAGATTGATCGACAGAGCTATTCCCATTCATGATGATTCCATCAATAGGAATTGCCTCCCCAGGTAAGATGCGAAGCAAATCATTTATCTGTATTTGTTCAGTAGGTATCATTTCTTCATAGTACCCGTTCCCATTTGTAATCAGCTTTCTGCCTTGTGTTGGGATGAGTGACACAAGGTTACCGATTCCCTTTTTTGCTCTGGCTACGGTCATATCCTCAAGTATAGCTCCGATGGCCATGATAAATGCAACTTCACCAGCAGCAAATAACTCACCAATGAAAATGGAAGCAATCATGGCAATAGAAATCAAAAGGGCAGAGGAAATCCATTTTTGGAATATGAGCCTTGTGAAAGCGAGATATAATAACGGTAAACCCGAAATGAAAACCGTAATCCATGCAGGGTCAATTGGAAGTTTTTTATTGGTGATCATCAGAATGAAAGAAATAATTAGAAATATGCCAGAGAAAACAGTTAATTTGGTTCCTGCTAAAAAGTTAGTGAATTTTTTCATTTTGTTATTCCTCGCTATTCTTACTATAATATAGTACACTTTATTTGATAACTAACATTCTGTTCTACTATTATTATATTTTACCGTATTGTATTATCAACAATCAAAAATGGTAGATTGTAAGTTATGAAACAAATTATTGTTTTTGTACGGAAAGGAACTGGTATGGATAGAAGGATACAGAAAACAAGAGATTCGATATTTACGGCATTTAGCAGATTACTTTCAATGAAAAAATATTCACAGATAACGGTTCAGGATATTATAGATGAGGCCAATATTGGGAGAAGCACATTTTATGCCCATTTTGAGACAAAAGATCAATTGTTGGATGAATTGTGTCGGGATATTTTTGATCATATTTTTGCTAAAGATTTATCTTCAGAACAGCATCATGATTTTTCGGGGAACAAGGACTTTGAAGCGAAGATTACTCATATTTTATATCATTTGAAAGAAAGTAAGCATGACATGAAGTCAATTCTAACTTATGAAAGTGCTGATATCTTTTGGAGTTATTTTAAGAGGTATTTTGAAAAGCTATTTGCAGACTTTATAGATAGTGAAAGATATCATAATGTACCAGAGGAGTTTCTGTTGAACCATATGGCGGGCAGCTTTGTTGAGCTGGTAAAGTGGTGGATGAAAAAAGATATGAAGCCAGAACCAGAAGTTGTAGCATCCTATTTCATAGAAGTAATAAAGAAGTGAAAAAGAAGTGAAAAAGAAGTGAAAAAGAAGTGAAAAAGAAGTGAAAAAGAAGTGAAAAAGAAGTCATGAAAAGGAATCTATGAAAAAGAAGTAATTCTGTTAAAGAAGAGAAAATATAAGTTAATAGTAAAATAACCTAGCCGAACGATAGCATTCGTATGAATTGGTTGTGTTTTGGAATTCAAAGATTCTGTCCTATGCAGAATCTTTTTTTGATGAAATGGAGAGATTATTCAAACTTTTGGAAGAGATGACGAGATTTGTTATCATTGACATATAAAAGTTATAATGATACTATTTTAAAATAACAATTTAGATCTTTAAGGTGCTTGGTGTCATGCCGTTAGGTATTGAAGTCCAAGATAATAGGGAAATGGGTGAAAATCCCATACGGTCTCGCCGCTGTGAAGGAAGAATCATATCTTGAATATCACTGTGTAAAATTACATGGGAAGATGAGATATGGTGTTGACGCCTGAGTCAGAAGACCTGCCTTAAGATAGTTTTTACACTTATTTACGAATGATGATTAGGTGTAATTGGGATAGCACCATGGGGAAGCTATCTCCTTTTACGCCTTTTACAATTTATGTAAAAGGCTTTTTTTTGTTTGCACAGTATTGTCGAACTATTATTTAAATATTTGGAGGAAGTAAAGTGAGTATCCGCATGTTGGGAATTGATCATAATAAAGCATCTATCGAGGAACGAGAAATATTTTCGTTTACGAAAAAAATGGCAGCGGATGTTTTACTTAATATAAAAGAAATAGAAGGAATCAATGGTTGTATTATTTTATCAACCTGTAATCGAATGGAAGTGTGGGTTAGCTGCTTTGAAGAATTTGAAACTTCTATTTATGAAATTTTATGTTCAATAAAAAAGGTTGACGACAATCGATATAGACATTGTTTTATTGAACGTGGTGGGTATGACGCCATAGAGCATTTGTTTTATATGACCTGTGGCTTAAAGTCAAAAATCATTGGAGAAGACCAGATTCTGACACAGGTAAGAGAGGCATTGGAGCTCAGTAGAGAGAACTACTGTACCGACAGTGTTTTAGAAACACTGTTTCGTTTCGCCATTACTTCGGCAAAGCAGGTCAAGACACAGATACATTTATCTGTAGTGAATTCTTCTGTCATTCATCATGTGGTTCATGAGCTTAAATTATCTAATTATCTCTTTAAGGGAAAGAAATGCCTGGTTATTGGCAATGGTGAAATGGGGAAATTAGCAGCGACAAAGCTAGAAGAGGAAGGTTCCGATGTTACTGTAACAGTCAGACAATATCGAAGTGGTATCATTGAAATACCAGTTGGATGCAATAGAATCAATTACGGAGACCGACTTGAACATATCGTGGAATACGACTTTGTTATAAGTGCTACTTCAAGTCCTAATATGACAATTCATTTGGAGCAGTTAAGTAATCTGGAGTTTAAGAAACCAGTATTATTTATTGATTTGGCTGTTCCAAGGGATATCGATCCAAGGATTACGGAACTAAAAAATATAACGTTGTACGATATTGATCATTTCAAAGTGGAAACTGTATCTGATGAAATGAAAACACAGCTTCGTCAAATCGATGAGATACTAAAAACTAAGATGGATGAGTTTATATCCTGGTATGAGTGCAGGGGCATCATCAAGGTTGTACAGACGTTAAGTGAAAATGCAGCGATCGATGTGGGGCTAAGAATTGATAAAACGATGAAAAAAATAGAAATGGACAGTAACGATAAAGAATTATTAGCAGCAACAGTACATTCTGCAACGAATAAAGTTGTCAGTAAGTTGATGTTTGGGTTAAGAGATCATGTAAGTGCTGCTACATTTCAGGAATGTATGGTAGCACTAAAAAATATATATTAGGAGAAAAGAGTCATGTCTGAGGATGCAGCTGCATATTTTCCATTATTCGTTGATTTGAATAAGAAAGAGATAGTGGTATTTGGTGGAGGGAAGATTGCTACACGAAGGATTTTATCTTTATTGGATTTTGGAGCCGATATTACAGTAGTTTCTCCAGCATGTACCAAGGAGATTTCGGAGCTGTCAGCTCAAAATAAGCTTGTTTTGGAACAAAGATGCTATATGGTAGGTGAAATTAAGATGCCCTATATGGTACTGGCAGCAACCAATGATCCTATAGTCAATGACATGATACATAGAGAGTGTAAAGAAAAAGGGATTCTTATAAATGTAGCTTCGGATCAGACAAAATCTGATTTCTTTTTTCCAGGACTTGCTGTCCAGAAACCCATAGTAATTGGTGTTACAGCAAGTGGTAAGGATCATAAAAAGGTAAAAGTAATTACCCAGAAAATAAGAGATATGCTAAAAGGTGAGTGATGACAATGAGAATAATTCGTATCGGAAGCAGAGAAAGTGAACTGGCAGTTAGACAGTCGAGAATACTGATTGATTCTATAAAACAATATCATAATGAAATAGAGACTGAGCTTATTACCATGAAGACGACAGGAGATATCATACTGGATAAAAGCCTAGACAAAATTGGAGGAAAAGGTCTCTTTGTAAAGGAGCTAGATTTAGCGCTTATCGAAGGGAGAAGTGACCTGTCGGTACATAGCTTAAAGGATATGCCAATGGAAACGCCGGAGGAATTACCTATTTTAGCATTTTCAAAAAGGGAGGATCCAAGAGATGCGCTGGTTTTACCATTAGGATGTACAGAAATTGACCCTGTTTTACCAATTGGATGTTCCAGCCAGAGACGAATGCTTCAACTAAAAAAGATTTATCCAGGTGCCAATTATAAAGGAATCAGAGGAAATGTACTTACTAGGCTTGAGAAACTTGATAGAGGAGAATATGGTGCTCTTGTCTTAGCTGCGGCAGGGTTAAAGAGATTGGGATTAGAAAGCCGTATCAGCCGAATCTTTACGACGGAGGAAATTATTCCAGCTGCCGGACAGGGGATACTGGCTGTTCAGGGAAGAGCGGGTGAAAGTTATGAATTCTTAAAACAATTTCATAATGAAGAGGCAACCTTTCAAGCAGTATGTGAGAGAGCATTTGTAAAGACATTGAATGGAGGATGCAGTTCCCCGGTAGCAGCATATGCAAAGGTTGAAGATGAAATGATTACAGTAACAGGCTTATATTTCGATGAAATAACCGGTGATTATATCACTGGAAATCTTACCGGAAAGAAGGAAGATGCAGAGCAACTGGGGGAGATGTTAGCGAATAAGCTTAGAACGGAATGGTGCATGCGATGAAGAAAGGGAAGGTTTGGCTTGTAGGAGCAGGTCCTGCAGAAACAGACTTACTGACAATTAAAGCAAAAAAGGCAATCGAGCAGGCTGATGTGGTAGTTTACGACAGACTGGTTGGTCAGGGAATCCTGATGATGATACCTGAGGATGTAAAATGTATTGATGTTGGGAAGTGTGCTGGAAATCATACGATGCCTCAAAAACAAATTAATCAAATTTTATTACAAGAAGCTATGTCTGGCAAACAAGTTGTACGCTTAAAAGGTGGAGATCCGTTCCTATTTGGAAGAGGCGGAGAAGAACTCGAGTTGTTAAGTGAATATGACATACCCTTTGAAATAGTACCCGGTATAACATCTGCCATATCCGTACCAGCATATCATGGAATTCCGGTAACCCATCGTGATTATTGTTCTTCCGTTCATATCATTACGGGGCATAGGGGAAAAGATAAGCCCTATGATATAGATTTTGATGCACTTGTTCGCACCAAGGGAACGCTGGTATTTTTGATGGGGGCTTCCGCTCTGGGAGATATTTGCGATGGATTAATGAGGGCAGGTATAGAAACAGATATGCCAGCTGCAATCCTACAAAAAGGTACTACATCAAAGCAAAAACAAATTGTTGCGACAATTGGTACGCTAGAACAGGAAGTAAAAAGACAAGGGGTCGAAACTCCAGCAATTATCGTAGTGGGGAAAGTATGTCAGCTAGCGAATGATTTTTCCTGGTACGAAAAACGTCCATTATCAGGTAAGAAGATTGTGGTTACCAGACCGAAGGAGCTAGTTTCAACTCTTTCTGAAAAGCTGAAAAGTAAGGGAGCTGAAGTATTGGAGATTCCAACCATACGAATTGCTCCATTAAAAAATAATATTGTTTTGAAAAATACACTTTTGCAACTAGATCAGTTTCAATGGCTGGTATTTACAAGCCCTTCCGGAGTAGATGTCTTTTTTAACGCGATGAAGGAAGAAAAAATAGACATCAGAAAGCTGGCTAATCTAAAAGTTGCAGTTGTTGGTGAAGGAACCAAAAAGAAAGTGGAAGACAGGGGAATCCTGGTTGACCTGATTCCGGAAAATTACTATGGGAAATCCCTTGGAAAATCAATCAGAATGAGTTGCTGCGACGGAGATAGAATCCTTATTCCGAGGGCAAGTATTGGAAATGAAGAAATCATGGAAGAGATTAAAAAGAATCCACTGTTGGAAGTTATGGATATTCCAATCTATGATACGGTATATTCTACACCAGACATAATTAACTTAAAGGATGAATTTGAACGTGGAAATATTGATTTTGCCGTATTTACAAGTAAATCTACGGTGACGGGATTTGTCAAGGCAACAAAAGACTTGGATTATCACTTAGTGAATGCAGTTTGTATTGGAGAGCAGACCAGGGATGAAGCACAGAAAAATAATATGAAAACCTGGATGTCAAAAAAGGCTACAATTGATAGTCTTGTTGAAACGATCGAAGAGTTAGCAAGTGTTATATAGAGTGATGAATAGAATGCATTGAATGTATAGAGAGGCATGGCGGTAAAAATGGATATGATACAAAGACCAAGAAGACTAAGAAACAATTCGATACTCAGAAAAATGGTGAGAGAAACCAGAATGGATAAATCCTCCTTAGTATATCCTGTGTTTATTAAAGGAGGAGTAGGAATTGAAGAAGAAATCAAATCTATGGAGGGACAGTTTCGCTACAGTATTGACCGTCTTCCATATAAGCTAGAGGAATTAGCGAAAGCTGGCATTGATAAAGTTTTATTGTTTGGAATTCCGGAAGAAAAAGATGAATGTGGAAGTTCTGCATTTGATGATAATGGAATCATTCAGAAAGCACTTCGTTCCTTAAAAATGCAATTTCCCGAGATGTACTGTATCACTGATGTATGCATGTGTGAGTATACCTCCCATGGTCATTGTGGAATCTTAAATGGCGATAAGGTTGATAATGACAAGACATTAGAGTATTTGGCGAAGATAGCATTATCTCATGCAGAGGCTGGAGCAGATATGATTGCACCGTCTGATATGATGGATGGCAGGATAGGGGCGATTAGAAGAATGTTAGATAGCAATCAATTAGAACATATTCCTATCATGTCCTATGCAGTAAAGTATGCATCAGCTTTTTATGGACCATTCCGAGAAGCAGCAGGCTCAGCTCCTGCTTTTGGCGATCGCAAAACCTATCAAATGGATTATCACAATAAAAGAGAAGCAATGAAAGAGGCATTGCTTGATATAGAAGAGGGTGCAGACATTATTATGGTAAAGCCGGCACTTTCTTATCACGACGTAATCAACGAGGTGTCCAATGCTGTACAAGTTCCTGTTGCTGCGTATAGTGTAAGTGGAGAATACGCAATGGTAAAAGCAGCTGCAAAGGCTGGATTTATTAACGAAGCAGATGTTATATGCGAAATGGCAACAGGTGCATATCGAGCGGGTGCGAGTATCTATATTACTTATTTTGCAAATGAACTGGCAAGATATATGGATGAAGGGAGAATTGGCTAATGACTAGATCAGAAGAACTTTTTAAAGAAGCACTTAAGGTTATCCCAGGTGGAGTTAATAGTCCGGTAAGGGCATTTGGTTCTGTCGGAGAAAGTCCAAGGTTTATTAAGAGGGCAGAGGGTGCCCATTTGTATGACGTAGATGGTAAAGAATATATTGATTATATCTGTTCCTGGGGACCAATGATTTTAGGACATAATCATCCAGATATTTTAGAAAGTGTAGTACAAGCCTGTCAGAATGGTTTAAGCTTCGGAGCTGTCACAGAGATGGAAGTTAAGATGGCAAAGCTGATTTGCGAGTTGGTTCCTTCGATTGAAATGGTTCGTATGGTGAATTCAGGCACCGAGGCTGTTATGAGTGCCATTCGTGTTGCAAGGGGCTATACCGGTAGAAACAAAATAATAAAATTCAATGGGTGCTATCATGGACATAGCGACGGTCTGCTTGTAAAAGCGGGATCAGGTGTAATGACAGCGGGAGTTCCGGATAGTCTTGGCGTACCAAAAGGGTGTACGGAGGATACTCTTACTGCAAATTATAATGATATTACCGGTGTTCAGGAATTATTTAACCAATATAGGAGTGATATTGCAGCAGTAATTGTTGAACCAGTAGCTGCCAATATGGGAGTTGTTCTTCCGAAGGAAGGTTTTTTACACGGATTAAGAAAGCTATGTAATGAGAATGGGACAGTACTTATTTTCGATGAGGTAATCACAGGTTTTCGTCTTGGGATAGATGGTGCCCAGGGGTATTATGGGGTAACACCGGATTTGACTACTTACGGAAAAATCATAGGAGCAGGTATGCCAGTTGGAGCCTATGGGGGGCGTAAAGAAATCATGGAAGTCGTAGCACCCCTTGGAGCCGTATACCAGGCAGGAACCTTAAGCGGTAATCCGGTTGCTATGACGGCGGGCTATACTCAGCTGACAATTTTAAAAGAAAATCCAGATTATTATACAAAGCTAAATCAGATGGGTGAGCTGTTATTTGGTGATATTGAGATGAAATTCAGACGTGCTGGAATTCCATTTCAAATGAATCATGTCGGTTCTTTAGGAAGCTTGTTCTTTGCCAAGGAGGAAGTGTATGATTATCAATCTGCAAAGGCTTCTGATACAGAACAATATAAAGCATATTTTAAATATATGCTAAATAAGGGCATTTATTTGGCACCTGCACAGTTTGAAGCTATGTTCTTATCTGTGGCACATGGAGAAGAAGAAATAAAACAAACATTAGATACAATGGATGGTTTTTTAGAGTCAGTAAGATAAAATAAGGCTTTTAAAAATCAGAAAGATAAAATAAGTTTTTTAGAGCCAGCAAGATAGAATAAGTCTTGATCTGATTCTGAGCACTCTGGGGAACTCCCTTATACACAGCTTTGTGGTTGATTAAGTACTCATTCTTTGAAAGGAGGTTCAGATTCACTTGGAATATAAGAACGGACTGGAAGATTTGTATATATTAAAGGATAACAAGAAATTAAGATATGGATATACTACCGGATCGTGTGCGGCTGCAGCGGCTAAGGCAGCAACCTTAATGCTGCTTTGTAAAACAGAAGTACATTATGTGGATCTGATGACTCCGAAGGGGATCCGATTAAATCTCAAAATTTTAGATATTATCATGGAAGAGGATTCTGTTACTTGCGCTGTGCAAAAGGATAGTGGAGATGATCCGGATGTAACCAATGGTATTATGGTATATGCAAAGGTTTCTAAGAATGAGGAAGGAACTGTTTGTATTGATGGTGGTATTGGTGTTGGAAGGGTAACAAAAGCAGGATTGGAGCAGCCCAAAGGTAATGCGGCAATCAATAGAGTTCCAAGACAAATGATTACAGATGCTGTAATGGAAGTATGCGATGAAAATGATTATGCCAGCGGAATCAATGTAGAGATCATCATTCCTCAGGGAGTTGAAATAGCAAAACGAACCTTTAATCCCAATTTAGGGATTGTGGGTGGTATTTCTGTGCTTGGAACCAGTGGTATCGTAGAGCCGATGAGTGAAGCTGCACTCATTGAAAGTATTCGTGTCGAAATGAAAATGGCTGTGGCAAACGGAGCAGAATATCTACTACTTTCACCAGGTAATTATGGTGCGGACTTTACAAAGGAAAACCTGTCCATTCCCAACGTGCAATCCATTAAGTTTAGTAATTATGTGGGAGAAGCGATTGATATCGCAAATGAGTTAGGTGTAAAAGGGATATTATTTATCAGCCATATTGGAAAGTTCATAAAAGTGGCGGGTGGTATCATGAATACCCATTCCAAATACGCAGATGCAAGAATGGAGATTCTTGCGGCAAATGCTGTTTTAGCAGGAGCCTCTATCCATACTTTAGAAGAAATATTAAAATGTGTAACCACCGATGAGGCACTTGCCATATTAGAATTATCTGGAATAACGGAAAAAACAATGGAGCATGTAGTGGAAAAGATAAAACATTACCTGAATCGCAGAGCGTATGAATCCATGGAAATAGGTGCCATTATCTTTTCTAACGAGTATGGAATATTAGGACAAACAGAAAATGCAAAGGAGTTACTTCGATGTTTGGAAAATTGTACGGAGTAGGAGTTGGGCCGGGAGATCCGGAGCTATTAACCATAAAGGCAGTAAGGATTCTAAAAGAAGCAGACATTCTTGCGGTGCCAGGAGAAGAAAAGGAAAGTAGCGTTGCCTATAAAATTGCAAGTCAGTCAGTAAAAGAGATTGACAACAAGAAAATCATTTCTATCCATATGCCAATGACAAAGGATGAAAAACGTCTGGAGGAGAGTCATAACAACGGGGCTGGTGAAATCATCAGTTATTTAGAACAAGGAAAAAATGTGGCATTCCTCACTTTGGGAGACCCAACTATCTATTCCACCTATATCTATTTACATAAGATAGTAAGTGAAAGAGGTTATGAAACAGAAATCATAAGCGGGATTCCATCCTTTTGTGCGGTAGCTGCAAAACTAAATCAAGGGTTGGTGGAGAAAAACGAGCAGTTACATGTGGTTCCATCTTCCTATGATATTAAGGATGCCATGGAGCTTTCTGGTACGAAAGTATTGATGAAATCCGGTAAAAAAATAAGCTCAGTGGTAGAACACCTGAAAACACTTAATTGTCAGGCTTCCATGGTTGAAAACTGTGGAATGGAAAACGAAAGAATTTATCAAAGTCTGGATGAAATAAAGGATGATGCAGGTTACTATTCGTTAATTATTGTAAAGGAGAATTAGAATGGTACATTTTGTTGGTGCGGGATCAGGGGCGGCTGATTTGATTACTGTCCGTGGGCATGGGCTTTTAAAGGAAGCAGACATTATTATTTACGCAGGATCTTTGGTGAATCCGGAACTATTAGAAGTAAAGAAAACAGACTGTGAAGTTCATAATAGTGCAACCATGACGTTAGAAGAAGTTATGGAGGTAATGATACGGGGAGAAGCAGAAGGAAAATTGATCGTGAGGCTTCATACCGGCGATCCATGCTTGTATGGTGCCATTCGTGAGCAGATGGATTTACTAGATGAAAAAAATATTGCTTATGAAGTGTGTCCCGGAGTTAGCTCATTTTGTGGTGCAGCTTCTGCTTTGAATCTCGAGTATACCTTACCTGACGTGTCACAGAGTGTCATTATCACACGGATGGCAGGCAGGACTCCGGTTCCTGAAAAAGAAGAAATTGCATCCTTCGCAGCTCATCAAGCTACTATGGTTATCTTTCTTAGCACGGGAATGTTAAAGCAATTATCTGAGCAGCTCATTGCGGGAGGATATGATAAAGATACTCCGGCAGCGATTGTTTATAAGGCAACTTGGAAGGATGAGAAGAAATTTATTTGTACGGTAGATACGCTTGCACAAACAGCAGTGGAGAATAATATTACAAAAACTGCTCTGATTATTGTGGGTGATGTAATTGCCCATAGCAACTATCGTCGTTCTGAGCTGTATAATCCCACTTTTTCTACTGAGTTCCGACCGGCTAGTGTATGATAAATTATCTTAGGGTACCCGAAACTTGTCCAGTGTGGAAAAGGAAAAGCAGATAAGAAAATGCAAGATATTTACAGAATGTTGTACTAGCATAGGAAGGAGGAATAGATGGTATGAAAGTTAGCTTAATTAGTTTTACATTAAATGGAGCGAAGCTCGGTCACAATCTTTTGATGCTTCTAAAAGTACAGGAATATGAAGCAAGAGCATTTACCATCGGAGCCTATGCACAAGAAACAGGATTGGAATCCATTAATGAGCCTTTGAAGGAATGGACGAAAAGGCAGTTTGATGAAGCGGAGGGGATTATTTTCATCGGTGCAACAGGGATTGCAGTAAGAGCGATTGCTCCGTTTGTCAAAGATAAAACGAAGGATCCGGCAGTTCTCGTAATAGATGAAAAAGGAGAGTTTGTGATTCCACTTCTCTCGGGTCATATTGGGGGAGCTAATGAATTGGCATATGAGATCGCTAGTCTCATTAGAGCTATTCCAGTTATTACAACTGCAACTGATATCAATCAGAAATTTGCAGTTGATTTATTTACTAAGAAAAATAATTTATATATATCCAGAATGGATTACGCAAAAGAAATATCAGCAGCAGTTTTAAATAATAGGAAGATTGGATTTGAGAGCGACTTTCCGGTGATTGGTACACTTCCCAATGACCTTACAGATAATAATGATCTGACAAATAATGAGGATTGTGAATATGGGATATGCATTTCTCTGAATGAAAAGAAAGAACCATATGAGAGAACCTTAAACCTTATTCCCAAAATAATAACCCTGGGGATTGGGTGCAGAAAAGGGAAAGCATCGGATGAGATTGAAAAGGTCGTTTCTGAGGTATTGAAGATGAATCATGTATCCATTCATTCGGTCGCGAATGTTTCATCCATAGATTTAAAGAAAGAAGAAGCAGGACTATTGGAATTTTGTGATAAATTTGATTTAAAATTGATTACTTATCCGGCAGAAGTGTTAGAAAAAGTGCAAGGAAACTATAATGAATCAGACTTTGTAAAGTCTGTAACCGGAATCGGAAATGTGTGTGAAAGAGCTGCTATTCTTGGGAGCTGTAGTGGAACTCTGTTACAGAAAAAATTTGCAGAAAATGGTGTTACCGTTAGCATAGCGAGAAAAGACTGGAGTGTGAGATTTTGAATAAAATATATGTAATTGGTATAGGACCTGGCGAATATGAACAGATGACGATGAAAGCGATGAAAGCATTAGAAAACAGTGATGTAATCGTTGGATATACCGTGTATGTTGATTTGGTAATGACTTATTTTCCGAAAAAAGAGTTCTTGACTACTCCTATGAAGAAGGAAGTGGATCGATGTATTCTGGCTTTTGAGGAAGCAAAAAAGGAAAAGATAGTTTCCATGATTTGCAGTGGTGACGCTGGGGTGTATGGAATGTCAGGCCTTATTCTTGAACTAGCAGAACAGTATCCGGAAACAAGTATAGAAATCATACCAGGAGTTACGGCAGCATTAGCCGGTGGAGCAATACTTGGAGCACCACTCATGCATGATTTTGCTGTAATAAGTCTTAGTGATTTGCTTACTCCATGGGAAAAGATTGAAAGCAGGTTGGAATGTGCAGCGAAAGCAGATTTTGTAATCTGTTTATATAATCCATCCAGTAAGAAGCGTTTTGATTATTTGCAGAGAGCATGTGATATTGTTCTGAAATGTGCAAATCCAGGCACCCCTTGCGGCATTGCAGGTAATATTGGAAGGGACGGAGAAGCTATGAGTGTTATGCCTTTAAAGGAGTTACGTGAAGCTACAGTTGATATGTTCACAACTGTTTTTATTGGTAATTCACAAACAAAAATCATCAATGGGCGAATGGTAACACCAAGAGGCTATGAATTTTAATGGTTTAAGAAGTTACATGTGATGGAAGGAGGTAGGCAGGGTATGAGTAAGGTTCTGATTTTTGCAGGTACGGTAGAAGGTAGAAGAATTGCAGAATATTTAATCAGATCTGGTATAGCTATCCATGTATGTGTTGCAACGGAATACGGTGAGAAGCTCCTTCAAAAAGGGGACGGGATTACCATAACATCGAAGCGTTTGGATACCGCTGAAATGAAAGCAGTAATGATAGAGCAAAAGATATCTCTTGTAATCGATGCAACCCATCCTTACGCGGTTTTAGTATCACAAAATATTAAACAGGCATGCATGGAGACAGAGATAGAATATATGAGAATGCTAAGAGATAGCATACAGAAACAGGCTGAGCATTGTATTTATATGGATTCCATTGAAGAAGCTGCCCAGTATCTTAAAAATACGGAAGGAAATGTTCTGCTTACAACCGGAAGTAAAGAACTGGCAAAGTTTACAGAAATCACAGATTATAAAAGCCGCCTCTTTGCTAGAGTTTTGTCGACTCCGAGTGTCGTTGCCGAGTGCTCAAGGCTTGGATTTGAAGGTAGAAATCTGATTTGTATGCAGGGACCTTTTTGCGAAGAATTAAACTATGCGATGCTAAAACAAATTGATGCAAAATATCTAGTAACAAAGGAATCAGGAAGTGCGGGAGGATTTTTGGAAAAGCTTAATGCAGCCAGTATGGCTGGAGTTCAATCCATCGTAATAGGACGACCAAGCAAAGAAGAAGGGATTACATTTGAGGAATGCTTGAGTGTATTACGCGGACGCTTTCAAATTGAGAGTAAGAAAAAGATTACACTACTTGGTATAGGTATGGGTTCCCTAGAAAATATGACGATAGAAGGCAGAAATGCATGTGAAAATGCAGATGTTTTAATTGGAGCCAAAAGGATGTTAGAGTCTTTGGAGCAATTTCATAAACCGGTATTTGTTTCGTATCGAGCTGAAGAAATCTGTGAATTTGTGAATAACCATGAGGAATACCAGAGTTTTGTTGTGGCACTATCTGGAGATACCGGATTTTATAGTGGAGCCACAAAATTGATTCAAGCATTAGATGATTATGAGCTAGAGGTCTTACCAGGTATTTCTTCTGTGGTTTATCTGTGTTCCAAATTAAAAATGACATGGCAGGATGTAAAGTTCATCAGTAATCATGGAAGATATGAGAATGTAATTGCAGCAGTGAAAAACCATGAAAAGGTATTTTCTCTGTTAGGAGGACAGGACTGTGTCAGAAGTCTTTGTCAAAAACTCATAGACTATGGATTAAATGAGGTAATTGTATATCTCGGAGAACAATTATCCTATGAGAATGAAAAGATTACGGTAGGTAGTCCATCTCAACTGCTAAACCATACATTCGTAGAACCATGCGTTGTTCTAATAGAAAACAAGGAAGCAAGACTATCAGTCACAACCCATGGATTTTCAGATGAGAGTTTTATCCGTGGTAAAGTACCAATGACGAAGGAGGAAATACGAAGTATTTCTATTTCAAAGCTTCGGTTAACCAAGAACGCAGTTGTTTACGATATAGGTGCGGGCACAGGTTCTGTTTCGGTTGAAATGGCGTTACAAGCCATAGAGGGTACTGTTTATGCTGTTGAAAAGAAGTCAGAAGCAATTGGCTTGATTGAAGAAAATAAAAAGAAGTTTGGTGCAGATAATTTGGTTGTGATAGAAGGCATTGCGCCAGAAGCAATGGAACAATTACCTGTACCTACCCATGCATTCATTGGAGGAAGCTCTGGTAACTTACGAGACATCATGAAGCAGCTACTTAAAAAAAATCCTAATGTTCGGATTGTAATAAATGCAATTACGTTGGAGACAATTTCAGAGGCATTGGAGTGTATAAAGAGTCTTGAAGTTGCGGAGACGGAAGTAGTGCAGGTTTCTGTTTCAAAATCACAGCAGATTGGCGAGTATCACATGATGATGGGACAAAATCCTGTTTTTATTATCTCATGTACTGGTAAATAGTAATGGAGGAAAATATGGAACTGCCTAGAATTATGATTGGAGCTCCAGCTAGCGGAAGCGGTAAAACATTGGTTACCTGTGGGATTTTGCAGGCTTTTGTGAATCGAGGGTTAAAGGTTGCTTCTTTTAAATGTGGCCCAGATTACATTGATCCATTGTTTCACTCAAAGGTCATAGGAACAAAGTCAAAAAACCTAGATACCTTTTTTAGCAAGGAAGATACAATTAAATATTTATTTGGTAAAACGGCGAAGGAAGTTGATATATCCGTAATGGAAGGTGTTATGGGGTATTACGATGGAGTAGGCGGGATATCGACGCAGGGCTCATCCTACGAGCTTGCTGGGATTACCAATACCCCATCAATTCTTGTGATAAATTGCAAAGGGATGAGCCTTTCACTTATTCCGTTGATACAAGGATTCTTACAATACCGAAGTGACAGTAATGTAATCGGTATTATATTAAATCAAATGTCGCAAAGCTTGTATATGCCAATCAAAGAACAAATTGAGAAAGAGCTTGGAATAAAAGTTCTTGGATATGTGCCGTTTGCAAAAGAGCTGGTAATTGAAAGTAGACATTTAGGCCTGGTCATGCCAGAAGAACTGGAAGATTTTCATTCCAAATTAAATAAACTTGCGGGTATCATTGAGAAGACCGTTAATTTAGATGAAATATTGAAGATTGCTAAAAAGGCAGGGGATCTTAGTTATTCCATACCTGAAATACCAAAAGTGGATAGAGAAGTGAATATAGCAATTGCTAAGGATGAGGCATTCTGCTTTTATTATCAGGATAATCTGGATCTCTTACAGGAGATGGGAGCCAAGCTGGTTGAATTCTCTCCGATACATGATAAAGAACTACCAAAACATATTGATGGCATTCTGTTGGGTGGCGGATATCCAGAATTGGTAGCAGAAAAGCTCAGTGCAAATAAAAGTATGAGGGAGAGCATTAAGGCTGCATTAAACAATGGGCTGCCTTGTCTTGCTGAATGCGGAGGCTTTATGTATCTCCACCAACAAATGGAGGACATATCAGGAAAAAGTTATCCTATGGTTGGGAGCATTGTTGGAGGAGTTTTTAAAACAGACAAATTAAAAAGGTTTGGTTATATAACCTTAACTGCAAACCAGGAACAAATGGTTGCTGATTGTGGTGACAGCATAGTGGCACATGAGTTTCACTATTTTGATAGTAATGCATGTGGAGAAAGCTTTACGGCCAGTAAGCCATTACGAAAGACACAGTGGAGCTGTATTCATGGAAATGAGAATATGGCGGTCGGATTTCCTCATCTCTATTACTATTCCAATATGAGAGTACCGTTTCGCTTCCTTAGCACATGTTTAAATAGAAAAAAGTGAAATTAGAATAAAATATGAAATGACAGAGAGGGGAATATGAGAGGCTTAATTCATATTTATGCAGGAGATGGAAAAGGTAAGACCACTGCATCCATTGGACTGAGTGTTCGATGTGCAGGTAGTGGAGGGGATGTAGTGTTTGCACAGTTCATAAAAAATAACCAATCAAGTGAGCTGAACATCCTTAAACAGTTACCTAATATTCAAGTTATAACCTGTGATAAAACATTTGGATTTATTTCAAAGTTAACAGAAAGTGAAAGACTTGAAGCGAAAAAAGTATATAGCGATCATTTTTGCAATGTGATAAAACAGGTAAAGTCAAAGGATTGCAAAATGCTTGTACTAGATGAGATTATTGGAGCATATAATTACAATGTAATTGATCGGCAAGAGTTAATTGACTTTTTGAAAAGCAAACCAGAATCCTTAGAAGTGATTTTGACGGGAAGGAATCCGGCTAAAGAATTGCTTGATATGGCAGACTATGTATCTGAGATAAAGAAAATAAAGCATCCATTTGACCAGGGGATTTGTGCAAGAATTGGAATTGAAAAGTAGGAGTTAATCAGAATGAAAATAGATTTAGAAAATGTTTTACCAGCTGATATTGAAAGGAGAAGTTTCGAAATAATCGAGCAGGAGTTAGGTGGGAGAATCCTTGATAAAGAAAAAGCTCCGATAATCAAACGCGTAATACATACATCTGCTGATTTTGAATATGCTGATTCATTGATGTTTTCTGAAAACGTAGTGGAATATGCCTTAGCTGCGATAAGACGAGGAGCCTGTATTGTCACCGATACTGAAATGGGAAAGGCGGGGATTAATAAAAAGGTTCTAGCGAAATATGGAGGTGAGGTACTTTGTTTTATGGCAGATGAGGAAGTTGCTAGGATTGCTAAGATAAACGGAAGTACAAGAGCAACCGCAAGTATAGATAAAGCAGCCCTACTCGATAAAGAAATCATATTTGCCATAGGGAATGCCCCTACTGCGCTTGTGCGTCTTTATGAACTGATAACTGAAAACAAAATAAAACCAGCTTTGGTAATAGGAGTCCCTGTTGGGTTTGTTAATGTGGTACAGTCAAAAGAGTTGGTCATCAATTCTTCAGCTCCATACATTGTCGCGCGAGGAAGAAAAGGCGGAAGTAATGTGGCAGCAGCAATATGTAATGCTTTGCTCTATATGGTTGATGAAACTAGAGGAGCATAATGTATTTAGAAATATTTTAGAATAATGTATTTAGAAATATTTTAGTATAATGTATTAAGAAATATTTTAGTATAATGTATTTAGAAATATTTTAACATAATGGATTTATAAATATTTTAGTGTAATGAGTCTGTAATTATTACTTGTAAATATTAGCGTTATGCATTTGTAAGTATTTTTTAACTCAGCCATATTCCTAAGTTAGAGTAAAATTTATTTATATAAAAAAACTGAATAGAATTGAATTATACAAATTTTGTGCGAGTTCTCTCGTACAGGAAGTTGGGTGCAATTCCCACACAGGAGCGCTACTGTGATAACGGAGCAGTTTTCGAAAAGAACCTGAATAGTATGTTCTTTGACCACTGGAAGTAATTCTGGGAAGGTGAAAAATTTGCGGTGATGTTTAAGTCAGAATACATTTGTATAATGAAATGTACTGTATATTGTTTCAATATACAAAAACTCTTCGATCTCAAGAGGTACACACCTGATAGCTGCAATTTTTTAGAGAAGATTGTATTATTTCTTTTACCCTAAAATAATTACAGTATATTTGTGTGCTAAAATTACAGAACAAAGCTGTATTGAGTTCGTTTGAACTTAGTATGGCTTTTTTTAATTTTAGATGGAAGGCAAGGTTATTTATATGACAAAATTAATTGCTTTTTGCACCATATTTGTGGTGGCTGTCATTTTTTCTATATGGGAATTTCGAAAAAAACATGTTCATAGCAACAGTGCACATAAGCATCATCATGGAATAAAACATAAGCATGGAGAAGGGTTTTCCATTGACTTATATGCTTATACATCTCATATCAGAGACTGGAGTTCTGATTTTAAAGTTACCTTTTCAGTCATAGTCATGATTTTAAGTATTGTACTGAACAATCCTTATGTATCCGTTGTAATTATTTTTGCAATGGCTTATATCACTGTGGTAAAAGGTGGTTTGTCGATAACAGAATATTTATCATTTTTGGCGATTCCATTATCTTTTATTTTGCTTGGTACATTTACGATTGCCATTGATTTTTCAAAAGAACCAATAGGTCAATATAATTTGTATCTTGGCTTTTGTTATGTATTTACTTCTTTAGTACAACTAAAGAAAATGTTGTTTTTAATACTTAAAGTTTTTGCAGCTGTAAGCGCTCTACAGATGATGACATTATCTACTCCATCAAGTGAAATCATCGCTGTTTTAAGAAAAGTTCATATGCCAAAACTCATTCTTGAATTAATGAACCTAATTTACCGTTTTATTTTTATTCTAGTTGATGTTTATAGGCAGATGAAAAACTCAGCAGAAGCACGTCAGGGTTATTGTGATTTTAGGACCTCTTGTATTACTTTTGGGAGTATTGCAAGTAATATGCTTGTCGTTTCACTGAAAAAGGCAAATGCTTATTACAATGCTATGGAAGCCAGATGTTACGATGGGGAATTACATTTTTTGGAAGAAAAAAAAGCGATAAAGTGGAATCAACTAATTGCAGCAACTGCATTTATTATGTTTCTGTTTTTGCTCTGGGGAATCATGTGATGGAGAGGAAAGTGTGAATAATGAAGAAACCAATATTACAGGTTGAAAATTTATATTATGCCTATGGAAGTGGAGAGACCGTATTAAACGGAGTGAATGTCGAGATTTACGAAGGCGAAAAAATAGCGGTGGTAGGCTCAAATGGTTCTGGAAAATCTACATTTTTTCTAAATGTGAATGGTGTACTGACCCCAGATCAGGGGGAAATAACTTACCGGGATACGATAATCAATAAGAAAAATTTAAGAGAACTTCGAAAAAACATTGGAATTGTATTTCAGGATGCAGATAACCAGATTATTGCTTCTACCGTAAGGGCTGAAGTAGGATTTGGTCCAATGAACTTAAAACTTCCCAAAGAGGAGGTTAAAAAACGGGTTGAAGAAGCATTGGAATACATGAACATTACGGAGTTTATTGACAGACCACCTCATTATTTAAGTGGAGGAGAAAAGAAGCGGGTATCGATTGCTGATATCATAGCTATGAAATCAGATGTCATCATATTTGATGAACCAACGGCAGCGTTGGATCCTTTAAATGCAACGATGCTAGAAGATGTTCTAGAGAAACTGAATATGGAAGGTAAAACAATGTTGATTTCTGTCCATGATGTGGATTTTGCATACCGATGGGCGGAAAGGGTGCTTGTATTTCATCGAGGAAAAATTATTGCGGATGGAACACCGCTAGAAATATTCCAAAATGAAGAAATTTTAATTCAAACAAATTTAAAGCAACCAATTATGTTAGAAGTCTATGAAGCTCTTATAGAAAAACAGATATTAGAGGATTTAAAGATATATCCCAAAACACCCGCGGAATTTAGAAATATCCTGGGGAACAAGTATAGTTCATTAAGCATGAGGTAAACGAAATGCTTTTGATAAATTAATGTAATAGTTTTTAGTGACGTCCCATTAAAAACAAAAAGGAGGAAAAATGAATAAGAAAGAAAAAAGAATTGTTGCTATTGCAGCAGCATTTGCGTTATGTTTTGGAATTTCTCCAGCAGTAAACGCAATGCACATCATGGAAGGATATCTTCCACCGAAATATTGTATCACTTGGGGGATACTGTCTATTCCATTCCTTGTAGCTGGATATTTTTCAATCAAGAAAACGGTATCTAAGCAACATAGATCGATTACTATGCTTGCGATGGCAGGTGCGTTTGTTTTCGTACTTTCATCCCTGAAGATACCTTCAGTTACAGGTAGCTGCTCACATATGACGGGTACCGGATTAGGTGCCATTTTATTTGGACCAAGTGCAGTTAGTATTCTTGGTATTATCGTACTTATTTTCCAAGCTATTTTACTTGCTCATGGTGGATTGACGACACTTGGCGCAAATACATTTTCAATGGCGATTGCAGGCCCATTTGTTTCGTTTGGCATCTATAAATTATGTCAAAAGTTAAAAGTTAATAAGCTTTCTGGAATTTTTCTTGCAGCATTTGTTGGTGATTTATTTACATACTGTGTAACGAGTATCCAGCTTGCTCTTGCCTATCCTTCAAGTAATGGTGGTGTAGGAGCTTCTGCTCTTAAATTCCTTGCAGTCTTTGCACCGACACAGGTACCATTGGCTATTATTGAAGGTATTTTAACTGTAGTTATTATGATTGGATTAGAAACATATGCGAAGGCAGAGCTGAACGATTTAGGCTTGGTGAATGGAGGTATTAATTAATGTCAAAGACAAAAAGAACAGTTATAATCTTATTAGTTGTTGCTGTATTAATTGCAGTTATCCCGTTATTCGTGTTAAAGGGCGCTGAATTCGGTGGCTCTGATGATGCAGGTAGCCAAGTTGTTTCAGAGATTACAGGCGAAGAATATGAACCATGGTTTACTCCTGTTATGGAAACATGGATTGGTGGAGAATTACCAGGTGAAATTGAAAGCTTAATCTTTTGCGTACAGACCGGTATTGGTGTAGGTGTTTTAGCTTTCTTTATGGGTAGATTTGTAGAGAGAACAAAAAAAGAAAATAGACAAGCAAAAGAAAATGTAATGAGTTAAATTCTAAGCCTCATCTAGTCTTATTCTGGATGGGGCTTGGAATTTTGGTATAGCAGTACCAAATACTAAGATGGTAAATTCTTAGATTAATACTATAAAGATAGGTAGAGGTGATAGTGTGGTAAATCAAGGCTTTTCACACTATTGCGACAGAATGGAGGATTTATATGAAAAGAAAAGCAATTCTTGTAGTAAGTTTTGGTACAAGTCATAATGATACACGTCAAAAGACGATTGATCAAATTGAGATGGATATACAACAGGAATATCTGGAGTATGCTATCTATCGTGCATTTACAAGTAAAATGATTATAAATATTCTAGGGAGTAGAGATGGAATTCATGTATTTACAATGACAGAAGCAATGGAGCAGATGAAACTAGATGGCATTGAAGAAGTTATTGTTCAACCTACACATATTTTAAATGGAATTGAAAATGACATCATGATTCACGACGTCAATTTATATAAAGAAGACTTTAATGTTATTTTATTTGGAGCACCGTTATTGAATGTGACTGAGGATTATAAGAAGGTAATAAAAGCATTTGTAAAGAAGATACCAGCACTCAGCCAAAATGAAGCTATCGTTTGTATGGGACATGGATCAGAGCATTATACCAATGCATCCTATGCCGCTCTTGATTATATGTTTAAGTCGCAAGGATATGATAATATTTATGTTGCAACGGTGGAAGCATACCCATCTCTTGAAGATATAATAGAGAAATTGAGGGAAAATAAGTATCGTAAGATTATACTTATTCCATTCATGATAGTGGCTGGGGATCATGCCAAAAACGATATGGCTGGTGATGAAGATGATTCATGGAAAGTTATTTTGGAGAGCGAGGGTTTTGAAGTTACTTGCGTGCTGGAAGGACTTGGAGAGAATTCGGATATTCGAAGAATATTTGTTGAACATATAAATGAAGTACTCACAAGTGAATAAAAAGATTCTGATGTTAGTTGAGAAACTGATCTTATTATATGTGATGTAGGTATTCGCAGAGCCGTCTGTAATCTTGTTGGAGAGAATAAATTCGAGGTAACAGCCACCTTGCGGTGTAGTAATAAATATAGATAGAAAGTTATAAGTGTACAATGATATAATATGAATTGTTGCATATTGTAATAGAAAGCGAACTAAAGTTTTCTAAGAATTTTGACAGGAGAGTGATTAAGATGAAAAACCAAATTAAAAGTATGCTTATTGTGTTTCTATTATTTATTTCAATTACTGGATGTTCGAGTGCGAAAAAAAGTTTAGACACAAACAATAATAATAGTACAAATGGTAACGAAATTTCTAAAACCAGTGTTCCAACAAGTCCAACTCCTACCATTTTAGATAGTATTAATGAAAACACAGAGACCCAGATACCTTCCAATAATTCAGGATTGGAAGCTTATAAAGCAGTATTGCAGAACAAAACTGAATTCTTCAGCACAGATAACAATAAAAAATTATGTTTGAATGATTTTTTAACAAACAAAGAAAACTATGACACTATCTTCAATGTAACGCACTTTACGGTACTAGACATGGAGGATGGCAAAGTAGTTGTTCTTGAATTATCAGTAGGCGATCAACCAGAGTTTTATGAAATCCTTCATTATGCAAATGATACAGTGTATGGATACCTTATTGTGTACAGGGGGTTAGAACAGCTAAAAGCGGATGGAACATTTCTTTACTCTAGCGGTGCAGCAGATAATGGTATCGGAAAATTAAAATTCGAGTCAGATACCCTTGAAACGGATATATTAGGGTACAGTAAATCAAATCAGAGCGATGATAAATTAGTCATATTATATTCCATTCATAATCAACCAGTTACGAAAGAACTCTTTGATGCTTTCGTGAATGAACAGCTTGAAAAAAAAGATGTCATATGGCATGAATTTTCTCAAAAAAATATGGAAGAAATCTTTGGACTATGATTAAAAACTAAACTTTAAACATGATACATACAGATGATAGATACGGCAAATTATTGAAATGAGGGGATTTAATATGTTAGGAACACAAGTAAACTTATACTACTATTCGGGAACCGGTAATACCTTGCTGGTAGTTAAGGAAATGATAAAAATCTTTTCTGCAAGAGGGATACAGGTTACTCTCCATAAAATTGAATATACGGACCCAAAGAAAATAGATACCGAAAAAGCTATCGGACTTGCTTTCCCGGTTGCTTTCCAGTCTACATTTCCCTTTGTATGGAATTTCCTTAAAGCTCTACCCCAGACGGAAGGGACTCCTGTTTTCATGATAGATACAATGATGGCCTTCATGCGAAGTATGCATGCGGTGCCTCAGTTTCTGCCCAGCTAATGCTGTACTCATTCCGGGGAAAAAGTTCAAACAATATCGAGTCATTAAGGCAAAGGAACTATGAAACCAAAACTTGAATCAAACGCCGAGTCTATGTTTTTCTTTTTGAAAAGCGTAGGCTCTTTTTTTTGCTCTGAATACGCCATATCTTGAAAATGTCATGAAATGAACATAATCAGTAATTAGAAGGAATTATCTCAAATGACATCTGATTGTATAATCAATACATAGGAATAAGAAACGAGGAATGATATGAAAACATTTGTCATTAATAAAAAAAGGTATATCAAAAATAAGCATAAAGATAATTTAACAGCGTTTTTATTTTTACTACCCTGCTTGATAGGCTTTGTGGCATTCATCGTATTCCCTGTAGTAGCATCATTACTGCTGGGCTTTACGGAGTGGAATTTCCTAGGGGGATTAAAAGGAATTAAATTTATTGGACTTGATAATTTTAAAACACTATTAAGCGGTAAGGATTTGTGGTTTAACGAGTCGTTTAAAAACACGCTTATATTCGCAGCTATAACAGTACCGGTAGGTTTGGCATTGGGACTTATTGTTGCAACCGTTATGAATAAATATGTATATTGCTCTGGATTATTCAAAGTAATTGTTTTTATACCTTATATCTCTAGTGTTGTAGCTTCGGTAATTGTATGGCAGGTTATGTTGCAGCCATCCTATGGACCAATCAATTCTATATTGACTTCTTTAGGAATTTCAAATCCGCCAAAGTGGTTTGTTGATCCAAAATGGGCTATGCCAACCATTATAATATTTCAAATATGGCAGACACTTGGCTATAACGTAATCGTGTTTATGGCAGGCTTAAAAGGAATTTCAAGTGAGCTTTATGAAGCGGCATCCATTGATGGAGCCTCAGAATTACGGAAGTTTAAAGATATAACAATTCCTTTAATTTCACCTACAACGTTCTTCTTATCTACCATGGGTATCATTGGTTCGTTCAAAGTATTTGATTCTATCAGTGTTGCTACGAAAGGCGGACCGGGAAATGCAACTTCGGTCGTTGCGTTTTATATTTACCGAGAAGCTTTTGAACTATATCGAATGGGAACCGCAAATGCTGCAGCATGGATTATGTTTATCATTATCTTTGTTGTTACCATGATACAACTTAGGGGACAAAACAAATGGGTTACTTACGACTAAGAAGAGGCGGGGCGATTAAGTGAAAAAGAGTATGTATAAGAAAAAGATTATAAAAAAGTTGATTACAACAATAGTTCTCGGTTTATTTATATTAACTATGTTATTTCCTTTACTATGGATGCTGTCAACTTCGTTTAAATTGGAGATAGATGTATTTAATTTCCCAATTGAATGGATTCCACCCAAGTTCACACTTAATAATTACATAAAAATTTGGAGAGGTAATTATAACTTTCCATTATATTATTGGAATACAATCAAAGTTACGGTATTAGTTGTATTGATTCAAATTGTTATTTCATCTATGGCTGCATATGCATTTGCAAAACTTGATTTTAAATTTAAGAATCTACTATTTTCTATATTTTTAGCGACAATGATGATTCCGGATCAGGTAACTTTGGTACCACGATTTATGCTGTTAACTAAAATGCAACTTTTAAATTCACATTTCGGATTAATACTAATGTTATCCTTTAGTGTTTACGGAGTTTTCTTACTGCGACAGAGTATGATTGCCCTGCCGGATACTATAATCGAAGCAGCAAAAATTGATGGAGCAAATCATTTTATTATATTTATAAGAATAGTCCTTCCGATGACGAAATCAATTATAGCAACTTTAGCAATTTTAAGATTTGTATGGACCTGGAATGATTATCAAAACCCATTGATTTTCCTTCGTGACAGCAAGTTATTTACCTTACAGTTAGGAATGCAGCAGTTTGCATCTGTATCGGGAACGTTCTATTCCTTACTGATGGCAGCATCTGTTTGTGCTATTGTGCCACTCCTACTAGTGTTTATAATTGGTCAGAATTATGTAATTGAAGGTATCGCATCCGGTGCGGTAAAGGGATAAAACTGCATATAAAACTGGAAAGACCAGTTTATTATATGATATAATGAAAAAGGAGGTTTACTATGAAAAAAATTTTAGTATTATTCATGGTTTTTACACTCAGCGTGTCTACGCTTGTTGGATGTGGGGGCAAGACAGATGAGAAAACCGGAACAACGCCAACCACCAAAGGAACATCGGATGAGGTAATTGAACTTACCTATCTGACCTATAATGGTACCAGAGATGCAGCTGGCAATTTGATCGTTCAGAATATGGCTGATGCTTATATGGCAGAACATCAAAATGTTAAGATTATAGTTGATATTCAAGCAGAGAATAATTCAACGGATTTCTTGACAAAATTGGATTTATTACAATTAACTGGCCAGACCGGAGATATCATTCAGATTCCTAGTTATAGAGAATATGCTCCGAGAGCTGCGGAAGGTTTCTTTGCATCGATTAATGATGTGTTAACATCAGAAGGGATTAAGTATGATGATGTATATGCATACCCTTCCGTAGTTAATGGAACCTACTATGGGATTCCAAGTGAGCCGGGAATTTACGTTGTATTTATTAACAAAGAAATGTTAGACGAAGCAGGATTACCAATACCGAAAGAAGGCTGGACCTGGGATGACTATAGGGATTATGCTGTTGCCATGACAAAGGGCGAAGGTGCAAATAAAGTATATGGTTCTTATTTACATACATGGTCAGAATTCAGAAGAGAAGGCTTATACAATGCGGTTTTAGACAACCCGTTTATCAAGGCGGATGGTACATCTAATTTAGACAGCCCTCTGTTTGGTGAATGGTTACAGTTTATGTATGATATTGAGAACACCTATGGTTGTCAAGTTCCTTATGCAGATGCCAAAGCGACAAGCATGGCATACAGAGATGTATTTTTACAAGGGAAGGCAGCTATGACCGTGATTGGTACATGGGTATATTCCGACATAGTAAATACAGAAACATATCCACATGATTTTCAGACTGTAACTGCTCCTTTCCCAGTATTTGCGGATGGTAAGGCAGGAGTAACACAAGGTGGAATTAGCTATAACTGCGTCGGTGCAGGAACAGAGCATGTGAAAGAAGCTTATGATTTTGCAAGATATATGTCAAATGAAGGGGCTGTCTCACAAAATATTTTCCCAGCAACAAAAGACGGTGATATTGTGTCCGTATTAAAAGCTAAAGTTGGTGACAGAACAGATTTGGTTGATATTGATTCCGCAGTAAAAGTGTGGACAAGTAATGATTTAGTGCCGAATATTGTTACCAACAAGCCTGATAAGTTTGTAGAAATAGATAGTATTTTCAATACAGAATCAGAAAAGTTCTTATTGGGAGGACAGAATCTAGAAACAACATTGAAAAATCTTCAGGATCAGGGAAATGCTATTATTAATCAAAAATAAAAGTATGGTATAATAATCTCAAACAGGGATGGGCATTTGCTTATCTCTTTTTGAGATTTTGCACAATAAGTCAAGTAACTTGCTTATTCATTTTGATAAGGGAGATAGAGAGCGTGAGAAATATGAAAAAATGGTTGAGTAAATTAAGCATATTTCAAAAAATAATTTTGATTATTTCCTTAACCATTGCTATTTCGTTAAGAATTACCAATAATTTTACAGAGAAAACAATTACTAATATTGTAACAAAGCAAATTTATGAAGGAAATATAAGCACGCTGAGTTCTTCCTCAGCTCAGATAAGTGATAAGATAAATCGTAATGTGTCTTTAATTCGTGCTTTAAGTACCGACTCTCAAGTAAAAGAGTATTTACAGGAAGTTCCGAGAAGTGATTATGAGAATATAAACATCATTAACAAGATGAATGAAATTATTTTAAACTATGTTTATAACATGTTTGATACAGAAACAATGATAGCTATCATATCAAGTAAAGATGATGTATATGCAAACTGGGAAATGCAAAATCAGGAAACATTAATTAATTTAAAGAATGAATACTTGCGTTACCATAATAAGGGTCAGGACAAAGAATATACCTTATATACCAAGATGGAATTGGATATATCATTATCCTCCAATAAAACGTTCAAAAATAAATTTACAATGGCACTGCCGATTTATAGCAATAAAAGCGAGAACAATATTTTGGGAGTGGCAATTGTATTTATAGAGGAAGAAAATTTATATGATGCTATTTCTTTTAAGGTTGATGAACAACATACAACGGTACTAATTGATAAATCAAATAATATAATTTCAGCCAAAGACAAAACACTGATTGGAAAACAAGTGGAAGTGGCATTTAACTTTGTGAAAAATAAATCCTCTAAAGGTTACTATGCCGATAAAGAAGGCAAGATGATAATAACCCAGAAGCAAGTGAATAAGTCTAAATTTACTATCATAGATATTATGAAAGTCCAGTATGTACAGGAACAAGTTGACCTGGTAATGAGGAATGTGCAAATAATTAATATTCTTACAATTATTATTATAATTATTGTTTGCTATTTTACATTAAGAGGAATCACAAAACCACTAAAGAGATTAACAGAGCAAATGGTGACCCAGGATTATTCAACCTTTGAACAAGATAACCAGAATCTAGGCAAAAACGAGGTCAGACTATTAGAAAAAAGCTTTCAAGTCATGAAATACGATATAGAAGAGCTGATAAAAGAAAATAAATTAAAAGAAGAAGAAAAGCGAAAGACAGAAATTAAAGCACTTCAATCACAGATTAAGCCTCATTTTTTATTTAATACGCTGAATGCAATTCGCTGTACAATTATAAATAACAATAATGATAAGGCAGCAGATTTAGTTTATAAACTAGCAATGCTTCTACGTATGACTTTAGTGAAAGGTGATGCATTAATTACTTTAAAAGAAGAATTAGAAACAATAGGATATTATTTAGATATTCTCATCATGCGTCATGGGACTCAAATCGATTACCAGATTGATATTTCACCCTTGGCAGAAGAAGTTTTAGTTCCAAAACTATTTTTGCAGCCACTTGTTGAAAATAGTGTAGTTCATGGATTTTCACAGCAGAATATAGATGCTACGATTAAAATTAAGACTATTTTTGTAGACAATTTTCTTGTTATTCAGGTAATGGATAACGGTAAGGGGATAGAGGAAGATATTGATATGATTAAATCTGACATCCAATATGAAAATGAGTTTTCTGGTATCGGACTTATGAATGTTAATAGTAGGTTGAAGCTTTATTTTGGAAAAGAATCGGGACTGAAAATCTATTCGAAAAACGGATGGACTATTTCTGAAGTATGGATACATCAACATAGATAGCAAAGAGTTGTAGAAAAGTGAAAGATTATTTCTTAGGGGACATAAAAGATGATGAATGCTGTATTAGTAGATGATGATATTGAAATGCTGGAAATGTTATCGCACCTTATCGATTGGCAAACCTACGGTTTTTCCATATCGGGAAAGTATAATAATGGTGAAAATGCATTAAAAAGTATAGGTGAGGAGAAAGTAGATCTATTAGTTACAGATATTACGATGCCAGCTATGGATGGTTTTGAACTAGCGAGAAATCTAAGGAAAATTAATCCGGAAATGAATGTCATATTTCTTACTTGTCATGAGGATTTTTCTTATGCGAAAGAGGCAATTCAGATTGGTGCTGACGATTACCTGGTAAAATACACCTTAACGAAAGAAAAACTAATCGAGTCACTTAATAAAATGAGTATTAAATACAATAAACGTAATAATATGAACGAAAAAATCAATCGTTATACGGAGGAAATGAACGAAAACCGTAATAACTTTAAAGAAAGTTTATTATATAGTATTGTAAAAGATTTAACACAGGATATTGATGGACTGAGTGAAAAGATGAGTTTGTATCAAATAAAAAAACCATCGCACAGCTACTGCCTGATTGGATTATACGTTAATTATAATGAACGGATTTTAATTGAAAACGGAGAACCTCAAAAGAAGCTTTGGCGTTATGAAATAGCAGATATCATTAGTGAGGAATTAAATAACAATGGAATAACGGATGAGGTTTTTCCATATGACAAATACGTAATTATCTTACATGAATGGAGCACCTTGGACAAAACATTCTCTGTAAAATACAAAAATATAATAGAGAAAATATGTAACATTATTAATGAAACCATGAGAATGAGGTTAGCGATATGTGTCAGTGATACATATGATAATTTTTGGGACATTAAGAAGGGAATTGTTGATTTAAACAACCGTAAAATGGCACCCTTTTATCTGAAGGGGAAAATAGAATTAAGGCGTGATGATGTAACAAAATTTACAGTAGTTTCTCATGAAATATTTGATCAACTTAATGAGCGGTTTAAAATAGCATTTAGAAATGGCGAGAATTTTATTGAAGAAATGGACAAATTATGTGTAGAGATTGAAAAAAAGAATTATAATCCGGATATCATAAGAAAACTATTTCAGTTGTTTTTGTTCAGTATTTATAGAGAAACAATAAAAATGAATAAAAGCGTAAATGAAATTCCGTTAGAAGATGCGTCTTTCCAGTTTTGTAAAGATGCATTATATCAGCAATATGATTGGTATATCGGTAATTATAAGGAACAATTAAATAAGAATTACAACGACGATATTAAAAGCATACTTAGTTACGTGGATGAAAATCTTGATAAGCCGATTAGTTTACAAGGTGTAGCAGATTCTATCTATAAAAACAGTAGCTATCTTAGCCGTTTGTTTAAACAGAACATAGGTATGAGTTTTACTGACTATTTAATAAAAAGACGAATTGAGATGGCATCTTATTTATTGACGGAGACGAATCTGCCTGTAGAGGAAGTCGGAAGACGGGTAGGAATAAATAATGTAAGCTATTTTTACCGATTTTATAAACGAGAAACGGGTAAAACACCTAAGAATAACAATTCGTAGTAATAAAAGTAAGGCTAGATTTCGTTTCGGGTTAAGAAACTATGGTGTAAAAGAGAATTTCATAAAGAATCTATACCCTAGAAACTCAGCTACTATTGATATATCTAATAATTTACATAAAAAAGATAAAATGGAGAGATAAAAGTGAGCCAAAATACGTTTTTATTCTATGATAAGCCTGCAAATGCTGATATTTGGGAGGAGGCACTCCCGTTAGGAAATGGTTCTTTTGGAGCAATGTTATATGGTAATGTTGAGGAAGAAGTTATAAAACTGAACCAAGAATCGGTTTGGTACGGTGGATTTCGGAATCGCATCAATCCCGATTCTAGGAAGGTATTACCCAAGGTGAGAGAGTTGATTTTTGATGGACAGTTGAAGGCAGCGGAGGAACTTGTCTATACCAGCATGTTTGGTACGCCAATTTCACAGGGGCATTATGAACCTTTAGCCGATTTAAGAATCGCTTTCAATAAAAGGATTCTGCATCATAGTGAGCAGTGGCAAGAACGTCAGATAAACCATTCAAATTATAAGCGGTTTCTTGACTTACAAACGGCTTGCTATAATTCTTCCTATACTTGGAGGGAAACTGATTATAAGAGAGAAGCACTTATCTCATATCCAGATCAGGTGATGGCAATCAGACTAACAGCAGACAACCCAATGGGAGTCAGGATAGAGCTGGATCGGGGCGAGAACTATGAAAAAGTTGAGGCTAATGAAAATACGATAACTCTTTCCGGTTCTTGTGGTGGGAATGGTTCAAAATTTATAGCGAAAGTCCAAGTAATCAGCGACGGAACAATTGTTAGAGCAGGTGCTTTTCTGGAAGTAGAAAATGCTTCTGAGATAGTGCTCTATGTAGCCGGAAGGACTGATTTTTACGAGGAAGACCCAATGGATTGGTGTAATGAAAAATTAGCACTTGCCGCCCAAAAAGGTTATGAAGAAATAAAGAAAGATCATATAGCGGATTACGCATCCTTATATCAACGGGTTGATTTAGACCTAAATGGCGATAAGAATTATTTGAATTTACCTACGGATGAACGATTAAGGTTATTTAAAGAAAATAAGTTAGACGATGGCTTATTAGAGCTCTACTATAATTATGGACGTTATTTGTTGATTTCTTCCAGTCGGGAAGGTGCATTGCCTGCAAATCTTCAAGGAATATGGAACAAGGATATGATGCCGGCTTGGGGATCTAAATATACGATTAATATTAATACACAAATGAATTATTGGCCTGCTGAGGTAACTAATTTAAGTGAGTGCCATACACCTTTATTTGAACATATAAAGAGGATGGTGCCGCATGGAAGAGAAGTTGCTGAGAAAATGTATGGTTGCAGGGGGATTGTAGCTCATCATAATACTGACATTTATGGTGACTGCGTACCGCAGGGGAAATGGATGCCAGCTACTATGTGGCCAATGGGGTTTGCATGGTTAGCGACTCATGTGATCGAGCATTATAGGTATACCAAAGATGTAAGCTTTGTAAAAGATTTTTATTCTATATTAAAGGATGCATCCTTATTTTACGTTGATTATTTGGTACGCGACAAAGAAAATCAATTGGTGACATGTCCTTCGACATCTCCGGAGAATACGTATATATTAGAAAATGGTGAAAAAAGTACTTTGTGTTATGGACCATCCATGGATAGTCAAATCATTAAGGAATTATGGACTGGTTTCATTGAGGTTTCGAGTGATTTAGAGGTATCTAATGATGTTGTCTCAGCTGTTGAAAATATGCTTAAGGAATTACCAAAAGCAAAAGTAGGCTCAAGGGGGCAGTTACTTGAATGGACAAAAGAATATAAGGAATGGGAAGCAGGACATCGTCATATATCCCATTTATATGGGTTATATCCAGGAAGTACTATCACTTTTGAGAAGGATAAAGAATTTTTTGAAGCTTCTAAGGTAACTATAAATGAACGCTTGTCAGCAGGAGGTGGACATACAGGCTGGTCACGAGGTTGGATTATAAATATGTGGGCCAGATTACTTGATGGTGAGAAAGCGCTATATAATCTTCAGGAATTATTATGCCATTCAACAGCACATAATTTATTTGATTTGCACCCTTCGAATACGACTGGAATGTCCTCAATTTTTCAGATTGACGGTAATTTCGGAGGAACTGCCGGCTTATCTGAAATGCTCTTACAAAGTCATGAAGATGTCATCTGTTTACTTCCTGCATTACCACAAAGATGGGAAAATGGATATGTGACCGGATTAAAGGTAAGAGGTAATATTGAAGTAAATCTATGGTGGGAAAATGGAAAATTAAATAGGGCAGAGTTTTTATCACCGATTAATCAAAGGAAAAAGATTAAGCTAAACGATAAGATAGTTATACTGGATTTATGTGAAAATAAGATTGTCGATTATATGAGCTAAAAAACATTAACGGGGCTATGTTTTTCACACACTGAAAAGCATAACCCTTTTTTGCTACCGGAAATATGTTAAATAAGAATATTTTTAGAGCGTGTTTTCATCAAGCATTTTTCAAAACACGCTCTTTATTTTAGCACATTTATCCCGAATGTAATGGTATTTAATTAAGCAGGTCATCGGCGCGGGACGTGGTTCTTACAATGAGAAGGTCTTGTATTAAAAAATACATAAATTAACTACTAATTTCTAGTTTTTTTTATTGACAAATCATATAGTCTTGCATATAATGATTTTAAATCATACTAAACATATATGAATATAGTCTATATAATAACAGGAGGTAGCATTTATGAAAAGAAAATTTATATCAAAACAAAAAAATTACATCAAGGATAGTTTTATGTGTTGCTCCTGTTGCTGTTGTTGTAATTCTTGACACTAAATAAAACAGTATATTTAAAAATAGAAGGAGACAAACATGAATATAGACTTTTTAGCATTAGGTGCATTAGGAGCAGCCGCTATTTTAATTGGCGCATTAGTATTTTTAAGAAAAAAGAATGTAGATTTTGGACTTAGAACAATTATAGCTTTAATTTTTGGATTAGGATTAGGAATAGTCTTTGCAGGCCATACCAGTTACGTGCAGCTTATTGGAGTTGTATATGCAAATATTATTTCAGCATTAGTAGTACCACTTTTATTTTTTAGTGTTATTTCAAGTGTTTCACAGTTGGAGAATATACACCAACTGAAAAAGATAGGCGTTAAAAGTATTGGATTACTAACATCAACCACATTTATAGCCTCAACTATAACAATAATAGTTGCTTTAGCTTTAGGTGTTGGAAAAAATGCTTTAATTACGCTTCCTACCGATTATCAAGCGAAGGAAGTACCAGCAATTACACAAGTAATTACTGATTTATTCCCAAAGAACTTTTTTGCGCAAGCATCGACTAATACAGTAGTACCAGTTATAGTATTTTCTTTATTTATTGGTATAGCAGTAGTTTCACTTTCCACCAAAGACCCAGAGGGCGTTAAACCTTTTAAAAATTTTGTGGATTCCGCTTCCAAAGTTATTAATACAGTAATATCATTTGTTATTGAATTCACCCCATATGCAGTATTAGCCTTAGTAGCACATGCAGTTTCCAATAATGGTGCAGACAAATTATTGCCTTTATTGCCGGTATTAGCTATAGCATATCTGTTGTGTGTTATTCAAACCTTTGGTGTAAATAGTATTCTTATTGCAACAATAGCTAAATTAAACCCTTTCAAGTTTTTTAAACACATTTGGCCTGCACAGGTAATTGCGTTCACTACCCAAAGCAGTGTGGGTACAATACCGGTGACAGAGAAATGTCTAAAAAACGCTGGTGTATCAGACAGTATTTCTTCTTTTGTTGTTCCTTTAGGAGCTAATGTTGGAATGCCTGGTTGTGCAGGAATTTGGCCTACTTTATTAGCAGTCTTCGCAATACACGGATTAAATATTGAGTATTCTATCGGACAGTATGTAATTCTTATTCTGATAGCAACTTTAGTTAGCATTGGTACAGTTGGTGTTCCAGGAACGGCAACTATTACCGCAACTGCAGTATTTGCTGCTGCAGGACTTCCAATTGAAATTATTGTATTATTAACACCAATCAGCTCTATTGTAGATATGGCTCGAACCGCAACCAATATAAGTGCAGCAGCAACAAGTGCATTAATTGTTGCAAAAAGTGAAAATGAAATTGATTTAGAAAAATATAATAATTTCAATAAAGACACGTTGTACAATGGAGTTGAACTAAATGCAAAATCCATTGTTAAATAGCTAAATACCCTCATACTGAAATTTAATAAAAACCGCAATCCTATTTAAGGACTGCGGTTTTTACTTGCTGCTTCGTATAAAGTTTTAAAATCTGTTGTTAAAATGGCTTCCAATTTGAAAGCCAAGATTTATCATTTGCAATTGCAGATACTACTTCCTCACCAGAGTGGAAATCATCAAAGGTTCCTCTGTTAATTTCGTCGACAGCTTTACTTAACAGTTTTTCGTAATAGGCTTCAGGTGTTAGATCGGTTGTGGACTGGATAAAATACTGTTGGGATTCTTTAGAAGCTATTCGTGCATACTCGTCTTTTACTTGGTCTATGAGTTTTTCACGATCCATATAATTTACTCCTTTCATAAAAAGTCTATTATTTGCCTTTACTAGGTGCGTGGTTTTTAGTCAATTTGCCATAAAAGTTCCTTAATTAATAGAGTTATTATTTGCTAGAAAAGGAATATTATTCAGTTTTGTACCGGACATAACTCAAATATCCATTATTTAATAGGAAAATCCAATTTCGAATGTGATTTGTGACTGTTTTATTGACACAATTCCATTTTTATAAATTCAATCACAAAGAAAATGTACTGAATGGTAAAATATGTTATAATGGTCTGAATTAAGAAATGAAACGATTAATGTGCCAAGTATGTGCCAGAGCGACATTTTACATACATTTATGAAAAAACGTCATTACTGTCTTACAGGTCTTTATCTTGCATTCTCAATTGCTGGTTTTATATGTGTTGTTGTAAATCTCTGCGTTGGAATAAACAATCCCTGGAGTCTTATTCCTGTTTCAGCATTGATTTATGTTTCTATGATTATATGGTCGATTAGTAAGAAGAGGGAGAACAGGCTTATTAAGACACTTGCGTGGGGAAGTGGATTGCTATTTTTATTTCTAACAGTAATACAGGTTGTATGCTTAATCAATAAAAGCTCAGGGTTCTGGTTGATAAATCCAGCATTCATCATAGCGGGTGCGTGGATGCTGTGCATATGGGCGATAGTTTTGTGTTATAAAGTATTCCGGTTAAATCTGTGGATCAGTTTTGGAGTGGGAGCATTATTTACGATGGTTGCTAATTATATAACTAATGATATTGATGGAAGTTTTCAGGGATTTCAAGAATATTTGGATAGTTTTTTTAGCTATGGATTTTTTAATCTGCTTGTAGGTGTGATTTTAATCATTATTGGCGTTATAACAGCAATTGTAAAAGGAATTAAAAAAGCAATAGAGAATAGGGGAATGAGTGGATCTTTGTTTGCGTTACTGTGTAGTCCTACCATTAGAAAATACAGAGAGGTATTACGATGAATATAATGCTGGTATTGTTTCTAGTTATCCTAATATTCCTAGTAGGCTTTTGTACTCTTGCTTTTTGTATCATAAGCAGAGCTCATAGGGAGCAGTTTAAAAGAGCTGATTATGATATTAACCATAATTCTTCTCTGACTTATTGTGACTTTTCTTTGTCCTATCCACGAGAGACACTAAAAATTCCTTCCGGTAAATACATGCTGAATGGGTATTTATATGGCATGGAGAACAAAAATGGACTAATTATATTAAGCTCTGGACATAGGAATTCCACGGAAGCATCTTTATTAGATATGAAATATTTTGTAGATAATGGCTGGATGGTATTGTGTTATGATTACACAGGTTACTATAACAGCGAAGGAAAGAATATGACCGATTACACTCAGGCTGTAAGAGACTTGGATGCTGTTTTATCTTACCTTGAAAAATTAAGCAGATTTAATAGAGTACCTTTTTTATTATATGGACATAGCCTTGGTGCTTATGTATCAGCAGCTGTGCTTAAATTTAACCATAAGATAACTGCGGTTGTTGCCGCATCTGGCTTTGATAAGCCTATCGATCAGTGGAACTATTCCATAAAGAGATTTTCTGGCAGACTAGGTACTATCTTAGGAACAATGGCGTCTATTTATCTGTATATTATTTTTGGAAAAGATACTGTGCGCTTTTCTGCAGTAGACGGCATTAATTCGACGGACATTCCTTTGCTAATAATCAGTGGTACAGAGGATGTGTACTATGGAGGTAAAAGCCCTATTTATACAAAACGGAATCAAATTACAAATTCAAACTGTAGCTATATATTGATGGATAAAGAGAGACATAATGGTCATTTTGATTACATAATAACCGACAATGCTCTAGATTATCAAAAGCTTTGTAAAGACAAAAAGATTTCACAAGTGGATAAATGGCTTATTATGGAGCGTGATAAAAATTATCATGATATGATTAATAAGTTTTTTCTGTCTGCGAAGCGTTAAGTCATTTGAATTTTGAGATCAAATTAATTATTTATGATGAAACTGGCTAACACCACCAAGTGGTGTAGTAACAAATATATAAAATGGTACGGCAGATAATGAATCGGAAAAGTAAATTCTAAACTATTCAGTGAAGTGAAGGAGTATAGGTGGTGGATATTCAATTTAGAAAAGGAACTGTAGAGAATTTAGATGATTGCGTAAAAGCAATGGAAAATTCAACAATGTGTACTTCCTATTTTCCATCGGAAGAAAGTAGAAAAAAAGCAGTGATGGAAGGAATAGATAGAGGAACTCTTTATGTTGTTTTGTGCAATGGTGAATGTGCTGGCTTTGCATATTTTATCTTAGAAGGTGCTTTTCATGCATATCATTACCTACATCTCATTGCAATTAAAGAAGAATACAGGGGAAAAGGGATAGGAAAGAAATTACTGGAATTTATTGAAGATATACTCTTTAAGACCAAAGATAAAATATTCTTATTAGTCGGAGATTACAATTCAGGAGCAAAGATTTTTTATGAGAAATTAGGATATCAGTACATAGGAACAATACCAAGCCTTTATCGTAAAGGTATTGATGAGTATTTAATGATGAAGTTATGTAAAGAGGGAAATATTATGCAACATTGATTTACTTATTAGATAATTAGATGAAGGATTTAGTTGGATAAGGGAGTTTAGCACATGGCAAAGTCAAGACAACATAAGAATTGGGATGAAGTTTTTCAAAGTCCACAAGACATTACAGTGGAATCGCTAAATACAGGTTACATTATAGGAACTAAAGAAGGAATGTTTAATGTCCACTCAGAGGTGTATCAAAATCAGTGTTCTTTTAAAAAGCAAAACTACCGGTGCTAGCGCATCTAATTTCTTACAAGAATAAATGTTATCTTGTAGATACGGGTTTTGATTCTTCATTTTCCCAAAAACATGGAGGCAGCTTCAAAGGGACATGTCTCCTATCTAATAAACGGGGTCAATAGAACAGTGCTGATAACTGGCGATGCATCCAATAACTCGCTGGGATTTTCAATCGGTGTTGAATCCGGGACATATAACGAAAACATTACATATTCAAAGTTAAGCTTTGATAAATTAGTAAAATTTGCAAAAGCTTATCCTCGAGTTGAACTTGTTTTTGGGCATGAGGTTTCTGGGCTCTTTGATATTGTATATATGAAATTATAAAAAAGTAGCGTGTTGACATTCAATATATGAAATTATACAACAAGGGAGGTTGTCATGAATAGAGGAATTGTTGTTACCGGAGGTGGACATGGTATAGGGAAGCAAATATGCCTGGATTTCATTCAAGCGGGTGATCGAGTATGTTTTATTGATATAGATGAAAAGAAATCGGTTGATTTTGCAGAAGAGAATCCAAACCTATTTTACTTTTATGGAGATGTTGCAGACCCGCTAACATTAAAAAGATTCATTGAATTCTCGCTAGAAGCTGGCATAGAGGGTACTGTAAAGCAAGCTATATTTTCATTGAATGGACAAGAGTACATGTGTATAGACAGCTATATCAAGCATGAATTTACATTTACTCCTGCAATGTCATTATATGTAACATGTGATACGCGAGAAGAGATTGATAGATTGTTTGAAAAGCTTTCAGAAGGTGGAAATATATTGATGCCCCTTGGGTCATATCCATTTAGTGAAAGATTTGGTTGGGTAAATGATAAATACGGTGTCTCTTGGCAATTAACTTTCGAAAAATAAATATAAATTGACATTTTTATAATTGGAATTTATAGTAAAGGCAGAACAAACATTACTCAGTTTGTTCTGCCTTTCGAGTTTAATGAAGTAAAAAACATCAATAGATTTTTTAGGAGGCAACGGTACCATTAGCATCATCAAATTAAGATTAATTTTGTTAACAAAAGAGAAATATGAGTTAAGAATGTAAACGGTAAAAATATAAATTATCAAAAGAGGGGACTTATATATGCAATTAACAAAAAAATCTAGAAATATTTTGATTGGTTTTTTAGTTTTTACAATTTTACTAGTTTGCTATTTATTAAATATTTCACATCACAAAGAATTACCCAATAATATGAAACAAGTGTTTATGAAAGATAGTAAGAATGGTTGGGGAATAGTAAATGATGGTGAACTTTTGTCAACAAATAATGCGTGGAAAACATATAAACAAATATATAAATTCAGATGGAATGCTCAGGAAACATCGATACCATCCATAACATATGTAGATAATACTCTGTTTGTCGTGGGATTTTCATCGGATCATAAAAACATTAGTATATTAAGCTCTAAAGATGAGGGGAATACATGGAGAGAAAGTTATATTGACTTTTCTGATGTAAATAGTGGCGCGAATCAACTATTCACTAGTTTTATAGATAGTCAAAATGGATATATCTTATACTGCGGAGGAGCGGCAGCAGGACAAATGAAGAAAATTCTTTTTAAGACTACTAATGGTGGAAAATCATTTCAAAATGTTGCAGATTTAACTTATATAAATGGCTATCCTACTGGGATGTCATTTAATACGAATGGAATTGGATTTATTGCAAGTACTTATCATGGGAACGATAATGCTTATTTATATAGATCGGTTGATGAAGGAATGACCTGGAACACTTTCACAATACAACCACAAGCAAGTTTGAAGGATATAAGTTCTCAGGGTTATATTAACGGTTATGTCCCATGTTTTATAGGTAGAAATGGGATTATGATTTTAGAATATGTGGACCCAAACCCGTCTTATATTATTTACTACTCTTCCGACAATGGAGAAACATGGAGCGAAAATGGGAATGTTAATATAAAATCAAATTCTATAGAATCCATTGCTAGTTACAGCTTTTCTGATAAGAATACATTATTTATAATAGACAATGAAGGGAATATGATGAAAAAAAATAAAAGTGATGATACGTGGAAATAAGTGAGCACTGTTTTAAATAATTCTAATAATGCATTGGGTGACTTTTCGTGATTGGGGAACTAAGAAAACTACTTCTTGAATAGCTTGTCGTTTTACTGATAATGATACTCTTAGATCATTATTAAGCAATAATGGGTTTCATATTGAAAACCAATATTCAGATTGGAATAAAACTCCCTTTTCACCTTTAGATCCTAACAATATTAGTGTTTGTAGGAAGTTGTGATAGCTTTATTTTGTTATTATGAAGTTAATGACTTTTAGGAAAATGGAAAATAAACAAATAATAGAAAAAGGTGACATAATAAGGCTCTTCTCATTTACTTACATATGCGAAATAGAAGCCTGAATTGTCACCTTTTCATAGTATCGATATTCGATGCCTTCGGGTCCATTTTTGTAGACCGTATTATTGAGTAGAATTGTCTTTATTCAGCCGTAAAGCTTATGACCATGACACATTTGTTTTACTGACGTTCAGGATGATTATGGAAATCCGATTTGGCATATCCAAAAGAATTTCAAGATATATTATTCAATAATATATGCACTAAGAATCTCTCCGTAATAAGCAGTATGAAAATCCTTATTTGCACCGTGGAATGTACTGTCAACATCCTGTGGGTAAAATGCGTTCTTATTCTCATCTGTAATTTCACGCTCATCTTGTTTTTGCTTGTATATAACCCTACACTCTAAAGTTAAAGGAAGTTCCTTAATAGCTGGTACTGAAACATTATTCGGTGTTTCAAGTGTTAAGTTAAGTTCTTTGATTTTATCAATTTCATGACCGGATTTTGTTCCGCAAATCCCTAATATCTTTTTGTCAAATGCGCCATATGGTATGTTTATTGTGAATTCAGGATTTTTTTCGAGTTGCTGCTTCGTAAAGCGATTCTCTCTTACGAAAACAGTAAAGATTGGTTTTGACCATTCAATTCCTAATGTACCCCATGAAATAGTCATAGAGTTCACTTTGTCCTCCGCCTTTGTAGTCAATAAAACGCCTGTTTTGACCGCTTTCATAATCTCATTAGCATAATCAAATACTTCGATTTCTTTTTTCATAGTGTTATTCTCCTTGTATATTTTATGATGATATAATAAGATAGAATAATTATATTAACAAGTATGCACTTTTTTGATAGATACTATATAAAAGGAGAGTTAGAATGGAACAAGAAGAAGTCTATTCCAAGCCATTTGAATATACATTGTCTTTGGTGGGTGGAAAATGGAAGAAGCATATTCTTTTTTGGTTATGGCACCGTAAAGTGATGCGTTATAGTGAAATAAAAAGAGTTCTTAAAAATATTACACATAAAATGCTCAGCAACCAATTAAAAGAACTTGAAGCTGATGGGTTAATCATTCGAAAAGAATATCCACAGGTACCACCAAAAGTAGAATATCGACTTACAGATAAAGGAGTTTCTCTAATGCCAGTTCTAGATGCTATGTGTAAGTGGGGGCACCAGTTTGTAGAATAATAAGTTAGCAGTTTCATATATGAAGGGGGCATGTATCAAGTGCATCATTATTATCTGCACTAGATATACAGATTCAGTTTGCCTTTTAAAATTAAATAATAAATTATATTTGCACTCATTGCAGTTTAATGGGTGCATTTTGATATTTAAATATGAATGATTACCTTTATGTTTCATACGGAATGGTATATAATGGAAATAATGATTAATAGATGATATGAAGAGGGGTAATATTTATAAAGAAATTACTTGATTCAATATGATTGCGAACTAATTATATAGAATGTCTTTAAAAAATTCTAGGCGTTAGTATTTGAAAAATTATAGGGCATCGAGTTTTGGTTTTAATCAATTAGTAAAAAGAGTTTCAAATTTTGAACTAGAGGGGAATGTATATGGGAAGAAAATGTAAATATTGTAATAAAGTATTAGATTATATGGAAGAAGATGAATATTGTTCTCTTGAATGCAAAAGTAAAAGTGAAAGATTTTTGAACTACTATAAAAAATGGAAAGTGATTTTTTATAGTATGATATTAGTTTTCATTGTTTTGTTATTAATACCAGCCATTAAGAAAGGTAACGGTTATTTCGCTGCTTATGGTCTTGGTGGAGTAGGAATTACTCTTTTTATCTTCCCTTTTTCAACTCCGCAAGGCATAGAAATGTATGGAATTAGAAAAGCAAAGTTTATTGTAAAGGTATTGGCGCTAGTATCGATACTTTTAACTATTTTTATAATTTTGGCTACACGGTATAACCCCTGAGATAAGGCGGATTGCAGTAAGGCGCTATTTGTTAATAAAATAATTTCAATGGAGGTTATTATGTGGTTTATCATAAAAAAGGAACTTACTTGGTTTTTAAAAAATCCAATCTATTATATAGGTGCAATTTTAGTTTTTTTAGTTGTATACGTACAGTGTCAACCTTATTTAACTATTAACTATTTTCAACAAGGCCAAATGATAGAAACACTTCCAATTGAACAAACAGGGGATACCGATATTATGGATGGCTATATACCTGTAACAGAAAAAGAAGGATTTGATATAAGCTTAGATAATTTAAGACAGGATTTGATCAATAGTATTGGAATAGATGAAAAACAGGTAAATGAGCTGATTAATTATATAGAAGAAAAAAATATGAATAAAGAAGAAACCATTGAATTTATAGAGTCGAAATGTAGTTATATTGGTAATGTAAGAGATTATTTTTATAGTGCAGACGAAATGAAACTAGGAACTGTAGAAGAGTTAAATTCCTATATAGGAAATGCTCTAGATAAAGAAGATTATGCTGCTTATTTTGGAAGATAGAACTGTTTTGTTTTCTACTCATGTTGTAGAAGATTTAAGTGCAACTTGTTTTCAGCTTTGTGTGCTTAATAAGGGAAAAATAAAGTATAAAGGTACATTGGAAAACATGTTGCAAAAGGCAGAAGGACATGTATATCAATGTAAACTGAATAGTGAGAATGAAATGAGAGCAATAAAAGAAAAGTATTTTGTTACTGGGAGTGTATATGAGGAAGGAAAAATCCATATTAGATTTCTTTCAGAAGAAATACCTGAAATTCCATCATGCATTAAAGTTAGTGCAACTTTAGAGGATGCCTATATATATATGAACCGTTAAAATAAAAGACGTGCCTTTAGATATTTACTAATTAGAAAGGAAGTGATAAAAGTGGTTATCGGTCAGAAGATTGCAGATACCCATATAGATAATCGATAAAATTAATTTGTATTGGAGAGATTAAAAATGAAACAGAATAAATATGATGACAAAATATTTTTTGATAAATATAGTAATATGGAACGTTCCAAAAAAGGACTTGCTGGTGCCGGTGAGTGGAAGACCCTTGAATCTATGTTACCTGATTTTAAGGATAAACGAGTTTTGGATCTAGGATGTGGATTTGGATGGCATTGTCAGTATGCTGTAGAGCATGGTGCTAAAGCTGTCACAGGGATTGATATATCTGAAAAAATGTTAGCTGTAGCAAAAGAAAAAACAGATAATAATATATGCTATATCAAAATGCCTATCGAAGGTATTTCATTTAGTGAAAACTCATTTGATACAGTAATTAGTTCGCTTGCTTTTCACTATATAGAATCCTTTGAGTCGATTGTTGAGAAAGTATCTGATTGTTTAGTACACGGCGGGGATTTTGTTTTCTCCGTAGAACATCCGATCTTTACCGCTTATGGCAATCAAGACTGGTATTACGACGAAAATGGGAATATTCTTCATTTTCCTGTAGATAATTACTTTTTTGAAGGACTGAGAACCTCTAACTTTCTTGGAGAAAATGTAATCAAATATCACAAGACACTTACAACATACCTGAATGGTTTAATACAGGGCGGCTTTGAATTAACCGGTGTTGTAGAGCCTCAACCATCAGTGCATTTACTTGAAATTGTTAAGGGAATGGCAGATGAGCTACGCAGACCAATGATGCTGATTATCTCAGCGAAGAAAAAATAATTTATATCATAAATCACCATAGGCATCGGAATGAAAAGTCCGATGCCTTTGATTTTTGTAACTAGGTTCCTTAATGAGATAGCCCATGGCAAAAAAACGAAGCTTCAACCGCATATTTTCTCAACTCATGGCAAAAGTGTTTCAAAAGTAGTCTTATAAGATAACTTTTTTAAATAATTTGCATAATTTACAAGTATCAAAGCAGTATTTTCAGGTGTAAAATTGACATATAACTAGTATTGACATTCCCCTATACGGGAAGGCTTATACTATTAATGTATAGGGAAAATAAGTAAGGAAAAAATAAGTAAGGAACATGTAGAGAAGAGCAGATGCTTATGGAGGTTTACATGGAGGAAAAGAAATTATATTCTATAGGTGAAGTCAGTAAGAGTTGCAATATTTCAACAAAAGCTTTAAGGTTTTATGATAAAATGGGTATCATCTCACCGGACGTAATTTGTAAAGAAAACAGCTATCGGTACTATAACAAAGAGTCTCTTTTAACCGTTCCGATAGTTAAATATTACAAGCAGATGGGATTTAAACTTGAGGAGATGCAGGGGTTAGTGGAGGGAAATACCTATTTCTATCTTGAACATAACTTCCGCAACAAGATCGATCAGTTACGCCTACAAGAGCAACAGATTCATAACAGCTATATTGCAGTAAAAGATTGGTACGAGCTTATACAGGAGGCCAAGATGGTTCTGCAGAATGATGTTCATGATGTTTCCGTAAAGTATATGCAGCCTACAACCTACTGTGGGATGGATCAGGATTTTGATTATCAATATATGGAATCCATCATTAATTTAGAATGGACGAGCCACTTAGAAAAAGCTAATAATGAGATTACAGGACCAGTAATATTGAAATTTGATTCCTTTGAGGAAAAGATGGCAGGAAGGTGCAAACGGACTAGAATCATGCAGGAGGCTATCTATCCATGTAAGGGCTGCAAGAATCGACAAGTTTTTGGTGGAGTCATGGTTGCATCAGTTTATCATATTGGAAAGCTTGAGAATATCGATGAAGAATATGAGAAAATCCTAAACTGGGCCGCTAAAAAAGGTTATAAATGCGGTAAGGAAAGCTATGAACGATATGTGGTGGATTACTGGACTACCAGAAACTTGGATGAATTTGTTACAGAGATAATGGTCCCTGTAAACAGGGAGTAAGATAGTAAATAAAAGAGTTTAAGCTTTAATAAATATAAATATAAATATAAGGGAAAGGTTCCCCTGATACAGTGATTTTATAAGAAAACTGCATCAGAGGAACCTTTCTTTTTTTGCAGTTTCATAGGGGCATAACCTGTAGGATTAGGGTTTAATAAAACTCTACTGATAGCAGTTTTTTACTCCTAGAAATGGAAGAATAAAAAAATTGAAAAACATGTTGACATTCCCCTTAGGGGGAAGGGTTATATTAAATGTACAGAAAACGACAAAACACGATATCGAAATTAGTAATATTAACTGGTGTGATGTTTTTTCTAAATGTTTAGCTGAACATAAGAAGTAAAAAAGAAAACAGAATGAATTGAATTTTGTGCAGTATTCAAACAGGGTGAAAAAGCAATTTTAGTATTCGTAGACCCAGTTGAATTAAGAAGGAGGACGTAAGCTATGAAGTTTGATGCATTAGGAATGATTGAGACAAAAGGATTGGTTGGATCTATCGAAGCTGCGGATGCAATGGTGAAGGCAGCGAATGTAACTCTTATTGGAAAAGAATTTGTAGGCGGTGGACTTGTAACCGTAATGGTTAGAGGAGATGTTGGTGCAGTAAAAGCTGCAACTGATGCGGGAGCAGCAGCAGCGCAGCGAGTTGGAGAATTGGTTTCAGTTCATGTTATTCCACGCCCTCACGGAGATGTAGCAATGATTCTTCCGCAAGAGAAAAAGGAGACTAGATAATGGGGAATCAAGGGATGAGCAATACGTCTGCAGATGCAAAGATGGCAGCAGTGAATAAAAAATTCAGAACGACTGGTCTGACAACTGGTATGATTTCCGGACTTACTTATGGTATTTATACGGTTCTTATATTGGTGGCTGGACTTTATGAGCCTCTTCTGGGCGCGGCTGGTGCAGCAGGTGTGGCAGGTATCTTAACTGTTCCTTACATTTGCGCTGGCTTAAATGACTTGTTCGCAGGAATATGGCTTACTGCTTTTAATGCGAAAAAAGGTCGTATTCGGGAAATGGGCAGGAGTTTAAATACGTTTCCGGGAAAGATGATTGTGATTGGCTCTTTACTTGGTGGTCCGATAGCGAATGGTGCTTACCTAGCGGGACTTGCCATGGCTGGGGCATATGCAATTCCAATTTCTGCAATGTGTAGTTTATTTGGTGCTATATTTGCATGGATTTTCCTAAAGCAGAAGATAACAAAGAGAGTCTTACTTGGTATGCTGGTATGCGTAGCGGGAGCAATCATTATTAACTGGACAAAGCCAGAAGGCAGTGACAATTTCACATTAGGAATTATTTGTTCACTAATTGCCGCTGTTTGCTGGGCACTTGAAGGTGTATTTGCAACCTATGGCGGTGCAATGATTGATACCGATGTAGCAGTTAATTTACGCCAGTTGATTTCTGGTGTAGTCGATTTATTCGTTATTCTTCCTATTCTCGGAGGCATGGGACTATTAGGAATGACCCTTTCAGCAGGAGTACCTACTATCTGGCTTGCAGCAGCTGGCCTTAGTGCAGCGGTATCATTTGTATGCTGGTATAAGAGTAATTCTACCGTAGGCTGTGCAGTTGGAATGTCCTTAAATGTAACATATGCTTTCTGGGGAGTTTTCTTCTGTGTACTGTTTTTAGGACAGGCACTTACCCCTACGATTGTCGTTGGTTCTATTGTAATTGTACTTGGTGCGATTGTAGTAACCATGAATCCATTGGATTTATTTAAGAAAGGGGCTTAATGAGATGCTATTACCTGCAAAAACAGCGGTTTTAAATTATTTATACGACGTTAAAGATGCGGATATCAGCCAGATTATGGAGGCTTTAAAACCTCAATATGGTGGAGAACGCCAGTTTACAAAGAAGCTTTATACAGATCATGTTATGTCTCTAGAAGCAAACGGATTTGTTAACATAAGTAGCTATGACCTAGATAAGGGCGGAGAGTTACGCGTGTGCTATGAAATCAGTGATGATGGAAGAAGCGCAGTTGATAAATATGTGGATAAGAAATACCACAGCCACAAATAAAAAAGAGGAGGTTTACAAAAGTGAAATATTACGGAAATGAAGCTTTAGGCTTAGTAGAAACCGTTGGTCTGGTTCCTGCACTGGAGGCAGCAGACAAAATGCTCAAAGCCGCAAATGTAGAATTGATTTCCTATGAAAATGTAGGCTCTACTCTGGTAACCATTATGGTAAAAGGTGATGTGGCAGCAGTGCGTTCCGCTGTAGAAGCTGGTGCAGAAGCTGCAGCAGCTATCGGTAAGCTGACCGCAAAGAATGTAATGCCAAGACCAATCAAAGAGGTTGGCGACATTGTATCAGTATACGATATTGACGCATAGAGAAAGGAAAACAATATATGGAAAGATATGAAGCCATAGGCTCAATAGAAACATTCGGTATTGTATACGTTCTGGAAGCTGCTGACGCAATGGGCAAGGCAGCGGATGTGGAACTTATTGGTTTTGAGAACGTAGCTTCCGGTTATATTTCTGTCCTTGTATGCGGAGATGTGGGAGCTTGCAAGACTGCAGTAGAAGCAGGAATTAAGGCAGTGAACGATATGGGAGCGGAAGTTTATAGTTCCGTAGTCATTCCAAGACCTCATCCTGATCTTGTAAAAATCATTAATCGTTATGCCATAACTACTGCTCCGGAACAGGAGTAACAAGCATCCCGAATGAAGGGAGAAATGTAAATGAGTTTTGTAGATAAAGACCTGCTCTCCATACAGGAGGCAAGGATTCTAATGGAAAGTGCACGAGATGCTAGAAACACCATGCTCACATTTCCTCAGGAAAGACTGGATCTCATCGTAGATGTTTTAGCCGCTGCAGCGAAGGAAATTGCTGAGGAACTGGCAGTTATGTCCGCAGAAGAAACCGGATATGGACGATTTCAAGATAAGTATGTGAAGAATAGATTTGTCTGCGATTACCTGCCAAAACGCTTAAAAGCCATGAAATGTGTAGGCTTTTTAAATGAAAATACTCAGTTAAAGACCATGGATGTAGGCGTTCCTGTAGGTGTGCTTGTTGCACTTGCTCCGCCGGTAAGCCCGGTTTCCACTGCGCTATATAACGTACTGGTGGCTGTGAAGTCTGGTAACCCCATTGTCATTGCTCCTCATGAGAGAGCAAGAAAGGTAACCGGTAAACTTCTTGATCGTCTGTTAGAAGCGGGAAAATGCTACGGGCTTCCGGAAGGAGCAATCGGCTATTTAAAGACAGTAACAAGACCAGGAGCTCTGGAGCTAATCCATCACCCAGCAGCAGCCATGATTATAAACACCGGAGTTCCGGAGCTTAGTAGCGAAGCATCTAAAAGCGGAAAGCCTTATATTTACGGCGGAACGGGAAATGGACCAGTCTTTATTGAACGTACCGCTGATGTAAGAAAAGCGGTAGAGGATATCATTGCAAGCCGCACCTTTGATTACGGAATCGTGTCTGCGGCAGAACAATATATGGTAGTAGACAGTCTTATTGCAGCTGAAGTAAAAGCTGAGATGTTAAGAAACGGTGCCTACTTCATGAACGAGGAAGAGGAGAAAAAGCTAATAGACCTCCTAAACCTTACGAGTGGAAAGGCAGATACAGAAATTATGGGAAGACCAGCCGAAGAACTTGCCAAACGAGCAGGATTTATGGTACCTAATACCACGACTGTGCTGGTTTCCGAACAGAAATATATTTCCGACAGGAACCCATTTGCAAAAGAGCTTCTTTGTCCTGTATTGGCTTACTACATCGAAAATGACTGGATGCATGCTTGTGAGAAGTGCATGAGTCTTTTAGTAAACGAAAGCCATGGACATACCCTGGTGATTCATTCCAGGGATGAAGAAGTAATAGGCCAGTTCGCCTTAAAGAAACCAGTAGGCAGAGTACTTGTAAATACCCCCGCTACCCTGGGTAGTATGGGTGCAACCACAAACTTGTTTCCGGCTATGACCCTAGGAAGCATTACAGCAGGCGCCGGAATCACAGCGGACAATGTTTCTCCTATGAATTTCATATACATTCGTAAAGTAGGATATGGAGTTCGGGGAGTACAAGAATTTCTTGGTTCGGTTGAGAAAACCTCAAGCGGATACGCGAAAGCTCCTGAAACAATCAGGAACAATGCCCTTGAAACAAACAAGGTCAATGCCTTTGAAACAAGCAAAGGCATGGAAGATGCTAGAGATCTTTTGAAACAGATTTTACAAGCCTTGTCCAAAGAACTGGATTAAGAATAATTGAAAGAGAGGGAAATCAGATTGGATATTCGCGAATTTTCAAATAAATTTGTCGAAGCAACGAAGAACATGTCACCAGAAGAAAGATCTTCTTTAATGAAAATGTTTGAAACTGTTTCTGATGAGATTAACAAAAAGGAGACTGCACCTTCTACATCAAATGTATGTAACGAAGAAGGTTCCAACATACCGGATGGCATTACTCCAAGACTTCATAAATTAAAAGAGAATTATTTAACTCACAAACCAACAATTACAACCTACCGTGCACGCGCAATTACCAAAATCGCAAAAGAGAATCCTGGTATGCCAAAGATTATGCTTCGTGCAAAGTGTTTCCGTTACTGCTGTGAGACAGCACCACTAGTAATTCAAGACAACGAGCTTATCGTAGGTGCTCCTTGTGGCGCTCCACGTGCTGGTGCATTTTCTCCAGATATCGCTTGGAGATGGATGGTAGATGAAATTGATACCATCGGAACACGTCCTCAGGATCCATTCTATATTTCTGAGGAAGACAAGAAAATCATGAAAGAAGAGCTTTTCCCATTCTGGGCAGGCAAATCTGTTGATGAGTATTGTGAGGATCAGTACCGTGAAGCAGGCGTATGGGAATTATCAGGAGAATCCTTTGTATCTGACTGTTCCTACCATGCCATCAACGGTGGTGGAGACTCAAACCCTGGTTATGATGTAATCCTTATGAAAAAAGGTATGCTTGATATCCAACAGGAAGCGAAGGATCATTTAAAAGAACTAGATTATGAAAATCCGGATGATATAGAGAAGATTTATTTCTATAAATCCATTATTGATACAACCGAAGGCGTTATGATTTATGCAAAGAGACTTTCCGAGTATGCCGCAGAGCTTGCAGCAAAGGAAACGAATCCAAAGCGTAAAGAAGAATTATTAAAGATTTCTGAGGTAAATGCTTACGTTCCTGCTCACAAGCCAAGAACCTTCTGGGAAGCAATTCAGGCTGTATGGACCATCGAATCCTTACTTGTAGTAGAAGAGAATCAGACTGGTATGTCCATCGGACGTGTTGACCAGTATATGTATCCATTCTACAAAGATGATATCGAATCCGGACGTATGAATGATTATCAGGCATTTGAACTTGCAGGTTGTATGTTAATTAAGATGTCTGAGATGATGTGGATTACTAGCGAAGGTGGTTCCAAATTCTTCGCAGGTTACCAGCCATTCGTAAATATGTGCGTAGGTGGTGTAACCCGTAGCGGACGTGATGCTACCAATGATTTAACTTACCTGTTGATGGATGCTGTTCGTCATGTAAAGATTTACCAACCATCTCTTGCATGCCGTATTCACAACAAGTCCCCAAAAGAGTACTTGAAGAAGATCGTAGATGTAGTTCGTTCCGGTATGGGATTCCCAGCTTGTCACTTTGACGATGCTCACATCAAGATGATGCTTGCAAAAGGAGTATCCATTGAAGATGCACGTGATTACTGTTTAATGGGATGTGTAGAACCTCAGAAGTCAGGACGCTTATATCAGTGGACATCCACCGCTTATACTCAGTGGCCAATCTGTATCGAGCTTGTTTTAAATAACGGTGTTCCATTATGGTATGGCAAGCAGGTTTGCCCGGATATGGGTGCCTTAAGCAACTTCAAGACTTATGAAGAATTTGAAGCAGCAGTAAAAGAACAAATCAAATATATTACAAAATGGTCTGATGTTGCCACTGTCATATCTCAACGTATACACAGAGATTTAGCTCCAAAGCCACTGATGTCTATTATGTACGAAGGTTGTATGGAGAGCGCCAAGGATGTATCCGCAGGTGGAGCTATGTATAACTTTGGACCTGGTGTTGTATGGTCTGGACTTGCTACCTATTCAGATTCTATGGCAGCAATCAAGAAACTTGTATTTGATGAAAAGAAATATACTCTAGAGCAGTTAAACGAAGCGTTAAAGGCAGACTTTGCAGGTTATGATCAGATTCGTACGGATTGCCTTAATGCTCCAAAATACGGAAATGATGACGATTACGCAGATTTAATTGCTGCAGATTTAGTAGATTTTACTGAGCATGAGCATAGAAAATACAAGACATTATACTCAATATTATGCCATGGTACCTTATCTATTTCCAATAATACTCCATTCGGACAGTTGACAGGTGCTTCTGCCAACGGCCGTCACGCATGGTTACCGCTTTCCGACGGTATCAGCCCAACTCAGGGTGCGGATTTTAATGGCCCGACTGCTATCATTAAGTCCATATCTAAAATGGCCAATGACAGCATGAACCTCGGTATGGTTCATAACTTTAAGATTATGTCAGGACTTCTTGATACGCCAGAAGGAGAAGAGAGTCTTATTACCTTACTTCGTACTGCTTGTATGTTTGGTAACGGCGAGATGCAGTTTAACTATCTGGATAACAATACTCTTATCGATGCTCAGAAGCATCCAGAAAAGTATCGTGACCTTATCGTTCGTGTAGCTGGCTACAGTGCATTCTTCATAGAATTATGCAAGGATGTACAGGATGAGATCATAAGCAGAACCATGCTGACACATTTCTAAGAAAAAACGGAGAGTAATCAAAATGGACCATGGAAAATCAGGAGAGATTGAACGTAAGGCGTTTATATTTAACGTGCAGAAGTACAACATGTATGACGGGCCGGGAATCAGAACCTTGGTATTCTTTAAAGGCTGTCCTCTTCGGTGTAAATGGTGCTCCAATCCGGAAGGTCTGGAACGAAAATTTCAGGTAATGTATAAGCAAAGTTTTTGTACAAACTGCGGGGCGTGCGCTGATGTGTGCCCCGTAGGAATCCACGTGATGTCGAACGGAACACATGAAATTGTTCGGGAAAAGGAATGCATCGGCTGCATGAAGTGTAAAAACATCTGCCCAAAGTCGGCGCTTACCATTGCAGGAGAGGTAAAGACCATTTCAGAACTGCTTAAGATTGTGGAAGAGGACGCTGCTTTTTATGATATGTCCGGAGGTGGCGTGACCCTTGGGGGTGGTGAAGTAACCGCACAACCAGAAGCGGCCTTAAATCTTTTGATGGCTTGTAAACAGGAGGGAATCAACACAGCAATTGAAACTTGCGGTTATTCGAATACAGAGAACATTTTAAAAATTGCGGAATATGTGGATCTTTTCCTGTTTGATATCAAACATATGGATCCAGTACGTCACAACGAGTTAACAGGTGTGAACAATGAACAGATTCTTACTAACCTTGAGGAACTGCTTCACCGCCGCTATAACGTAAAAGTCCGTATGCCAATGTTAAAAGGAATTAATGACAGCAGGGAAGAAATTGATGCGGTTATCAAGTTTTTAATGCCATACCGTACTGATAAGAACTTTAAGGGAATTGACTTACTTCCATACCATAAGCTCGGAGTTAATAAATACAATCAGCTTGATAAGGTATATCCGATTGACGGCGATCCTAGCTTAAGTGCTGAGGATTTAGACCGAATTGAAGGTTGGATGAAAGAATACGATTTTCCGGTTAACGTGGTAAAACACTAAGAAAGGGGAAGGACGCCATGGAAGAAGAGATGCGCCGTGTCATTGAAGAGTCCGTTCCGGGCAAACAAGTGACCATAGCCCATGTGATCGCATCACCCATACGGGAGGTGTATGAATGCCTAGGCATTGACCAGTTGGGAGCCATCGGAATTCTTACACTGTCTCCTTTTGAAACGTCCATCATTGCTGCGGATATTGCTGCAAAAGCAGCGGACGTGGAAGTGGGTTTTTTGGACCGCTTCACCGGATCCGTAATTATTGCAGGCGACGTAGACAGTGTGGAAACTGCTTTAAATGCGGTGTGTGATATCTTAAAACGCGGGCTTGGTTATATGGTGCCCGTAGTTACAAAGACATGAGAAAAAAAAGAATCATGATCATCGGACCCAGTAGGAGCGGGAAAACCTCACTGGCCAACTTAATAAACGGTTTGACCGGCCCGACAAGAAGAACCCAGAACATGGTTTATGGGGAAAAAACATTAGATGTACCCGGGGTTTATTTAGAAAGTCCCTGGATGCACAAACATTTGATCGTGGCTGCACAAGACGCTTCTCATGTACTGATGCTGGTAGACCAGTCCTCATTCTTAGAGAGTTATCCACCAGGGTTTGCAAAGACGTTTCGTGTACCAGTTATCGGTGTGATTACCAGAAGCGGAGTAAAACCGGAGAATAACGACTGGTGTATCCGTCAGTTAAAAAAAGCTGGGGTGCGGGAACCCTATTACAATATTAATTTGGCCGAAGAGGCAAGTTTAGTTGAATTAATGGAAATATTAAAATAAACGGAAAGGAGGGAAATGTAACGTGGAACAATTTGTAATGAACACAAAGATATATATGGGATCTTCTTGTCTTGATAAGATGAAGGATCTTCCTGCAAAAAAAGCCTATATTATCTGTGACCCCTTTATGGCCCAGTCCGGAAAGGTGAACTTAATTACAGATATTTTAATAGAAATGGGAAGCAGCTTTGAAGTTTTTTCAGAAGTAGTACCGGATCCAACCATTCAAGTAGTTTCAAAGGCCATCGGCGGAATGAATAGCTTTAAACCAGATACCGTCATTGCACTTGGCGGCGGTTCTGCCATTGATACAGCAAAGGCAGCAAGCAATATTTATTCACAAATGGGAAATGAGAAACTGTTTTTGATTGCGATTCCAACAACTAGCGGTACCGGAAGTGAAGTAACTAATTTTTCTGTAATCTCCGATCCTCAGGCGCAGGCTAAATATCCGCTTCGTTCCGACAGTATGGTACCAGATGCAGCGTTCCTTGATCCACGCTTTACAGTATCGGTACCGCCTCAGATTACAGCGGATACAGGAATGGATGTTTTAACCCATGCCTTAGAAGCTTATGTTTCAACCAATGCAGGTGATTTTACCGATGCTTGTGCGGAAAAAGCAGTGAGATTAGTTTGGAACTACCTTGCTCGTACTGTAGAGGAAGGTAGTGACATGGAAGCTAGAACACACATGCACAATGCTTCTTGTCTTGCAGGTGTTGCCTTTAACGGGGCTTCCTTAGGGCTTTGCCACAGTATGGCTCATGCTCTTGGAGCACGCTTCCACATTCCTCACGGAAGAAGCAACGCGATCCTTTTACCTCATATTATCAGCTATAACGCTGGTTTAGAAGATGCAGGTGAACAGGAAGCTTGCGGTAGATATGTGGCGATTGCTAACATGCTTGGAATAGCGGCTGGAACAGATAAGGCTACGGTACACGGTCTGTTGCGTCACATCAAGAATCTGATGATTAAGATTAAAATACCTCAGCAGATTACGGACTTAAAAATTGATAAAGACGAATATGAGCAGGCGCTACGAGAAATGGCAGAGAAAGCACTAGCAGATAACTGCACATTAACCAATCCAAGAGTACCTAAGATAGAAGAGATTGAAGCCATCTACAAGAAATTATGTAAGGGGGGATATTAATGAAATTCATCACGGAAGACGATTTGAGAATTTTATTCAGAAGAGAACCCTTTACCTTTTATGATATCCCTACGGGAAACAGACTAACACCGGGAGCTAGACAGTTTCTGGTAGATAAGAAAGTTCCCATAAGCAATGACCCAATGGTGGTAAAACGAAAAAACGAAAAGTCTACAGAGATAAAAGTAGAAGCATCAAAAAAAGAAGATGCACCGAAAAAAGAAATTTGCAAGGAAGTTTTTCAATTAAAAAAGAAAACACTTCAAGCACAATTTTTAGAAGCGGGACTCGAACTCTTAAGCAGGGACGTGCTGTTAGCACAGCAAGTATTTGACTTAGAACGAACACTTTTTTTCATAGGAAAAGAAGGTCGGGAAGAGGTAATTACATGTAAGAACTGCACCGGATTTCATGAGGGAAACATGCACGAATCTTTTGAGGATTGCTTTGAAATAACAGGCTTTCATGCACAGTCAGAAAAAGGGAAGGAAATCGTTCTTCTACACCGCCTACGCTGTAATGTCAGAGAGCTAGCAGCAGAAGCAGAAAACGAAAATCTAAACCCTATCATTAACCGCTTGTCACAGATGATATGTCTGGAATATGGAGGAAAACTATGCCAAAGGAAGAATTAACATTTGATAGCTGCAATGAATTGGTTAGCCAATTTGAAGCAGTAGTTAAACAACCTATAAAGGAAAGCTCCTCTGTTTACTATACCGGAGTGGATTTGGGTACAGCGTGTGTGGTGCTGGCTGTGTTAGATGAGAATTACAAACCCGTAGCAGGTGCTTACCGATATGCGGATGTAGTCCGAGACGGAATGGTTGTGGACTACATCGGAGCAATCCGGATTGTACGTGAGCTTAAGGAAGAGCTAGAAGAAAAGCTAGACACTGAGCTTATTTATGCAGCTGCTGCCATTCCTCCAGGGACTGATACCTTGGACGGTGGAGCAATAAAGAATGTGGTTCAGGGAGCGGGATTTGAGATAACCGCCCTTTTGGATGAACCTACGGCTGCGAATGCAGTCTTAAAAATAAAGAACGGCGCGGTAGTGGACATCGGCGGCGGAACCACCGGAATCACCATTTTAAAGGATGGAAAGGTGGTATATGTAGCGGATGAACCAACAGGAGGAACTCATTTCTCCTTGGTAATATCAGGAGCTTATCATATACCATTTTCAGAAGCGGATGTTTTTAAACGCAAGGAAGAAAACCATAAAGAACTACTACCGCTATTAAAGCCGGTGGTGGAGAAAGTGGCTTCTATCATAAGTAGCCATATCAAAGGATATGACGTCGAAGAAATCTATCTGGTAGGTGGAACTTGCTGCTTAACTGGAATTGAAACAATTATTGAAAAACAGACAGGAATCAGGACACGTAAGCCTGAAAACCCAATGTTTGTAACCCCTCTTGGAATCGCATTTTCCTGTAATCAGGAAGTGATGGAATAAAGGAAGTGGACGTATGGAATACCGAATTATTAAATCACCGTCACAAGGAACCCTAGATATTTTAAACCGCAGGAAAGGATCCGGTAATACCTCCCCAATAGGACCGGTGGATGCGGTAGGGCTTATACAGGGTAGAATTATCGAAATGGTTTGTGCTGCTGATGTGGCAGAAAAAGCAGTAGGTGTTACGGTAGAAGATATCAAAGGAAGCTGCCCGCAGAACATGATTATGCTGGCGATTTTCGGAGATACAGCATCGGTAGAGGCAGCCATGGAAGAGATTAAGCAAAGAGAGAAGAGAGGTACCGAAGAATGGTAGCGGCTAGATTAATTGATAACGTATGGGCTACAAGAAAGACGGATTCCTTAAACGGATTGAAATTCATGCTTGCCGAGATCATCGGAGGCACACGGGAAGGCGAAAGGCTGATCGTAGCAGATATCATCAGCGCAGGTATCGGTGACCGTGTGATTGTTTCCACCGGTTCTTCCGCTAGACGGATGCTGGAAAGTGATGATATTCCAGTAGATGCCGTAGTAATTGGAATTATCGATGAAGATTGCCAATTAATATAGGAAGGAAGTGATCAAATGAAGCAGTTGATTTGTGCAAAAGATGTAGAAACATTAAATGCAGAGGGAAAAAAGGTTTATTACGTGGAAAGCGGAAGTATCATTACTCCTTCTGCAAAAGATGCAGCAGATGCATTTGGAATCACATTCTGTGAAAAGGCAGAGGAGCAGACACAGGTTCCAGCAGCTTTCGCAGGTATGGATATTGACAGCGAGAAAATTTATAAAGTGCTTAAGACTTTGATGGAAAAGGGTTTGTTAAATGATCTTTTAAAACCTTACGAGTCAGAAAGCCATGGTAACGGCCTAAAGGTAGTCCGTGGAAATACTGTAAAAATGGATGTATTTGATACTGGTGATCCATCTGTGAAAGCTTACTATCAGGAGTTGGTAAGCAAGGAAGAATCCCATATCAGTGCAGGTTTCCTTACGATAGATCATTCCAAGTTTGTATGGGAATTAACCTATGAGGAAATCGATTATGTAATCGAAGGAACCTTGACCGTTACTATTGACGGAAAGACTTATACGGCAAAAGCCGGAGATGTTCTCTTCGTACCATCAGGCTCCAAGGTAACCTGGGGTTCACCAGATAAAGCAAGAGTATTCTACGCAACTTATCCGGCAAACTGGGCTGATTTGGTTTAAGGAGGTAAACGATGCAGGCACTTGGTTTTATAGAAACAAAAGGCTTTCTCGCAGCCATTGAGGCAGCGGATGCTATGTTAAAAGCAGCGAATGTGTCTCTTATAGAGAAGACTAAAGTCGGCGGAGGTCTCGTCGCTGTTACGGTAACCGGTGATGTAGCGGCAGTAAAGGCAGCGGTAGACGCAGGAGTAGCAGCGGTAGAACGCATAGACAGTGCCACTTTAGTCACATGTCATGTGATTCCTAGACCTCATGATGAGCTGTCAGATATCTTTGGTGGAGAAACTCCGGATGATCCGAATGGAAAATCGGTAGAATCAGAAGCTGAATTGGTTGAGCCAGAAGAACCAGTAGAGCCACAAGAACCGGTAGAAACCAAAGAACTGGTAACATCGAATGAACCGAATATAGGACTTAAAGAGGAACCATCTTTGAAAGAAGAAATCCTGACAGAGGATAGTACCGAAGAGTCTTCCGATAAGCAAGAAACGGTGGAAAACATAAAAAGAGAAACCGTGGACCTGTGGAGACAGGATGGTTTGAAAAAAACCATGAAGAAACTTGAAGATATGAAGGTAACAGAACTTAGAACACTTGCCCGTGAATATCCAGAATTCAGCATAGCTGGTAGGGAAATATCAAAGGCAAATAAAGCAATGCTGCTGGAAGAATTCAAGAAGTATTATAGACAAAAATAATTAAGACTTTTAGAAAAGGAGAAATGGAACATGGAAAACTTTGATTTTGATTTACGTTCCATCCAAGAAGCAAGGGATTTAGCAAGAAGCGGTGAAGCTGCTGCTAAGAAGATTGCTCAGTTTAGTGAAGAACAGATAGATCGTATTCTTAAGAGTATGGCTAAGGCAGGAGAGGAACATGCCCTATGCTTAGGAGAAATGGCTTCTGAGGAAACTGGATTTGGAAAGGCTATGGATAAGGCATATAAGAACCACGCTGCTTCTACCCTTTTATATGAAGAGATAAAGGATATGAAGACTAGAGGAATCCTAGCTGAGGATACCGTAAATAAGACTATTGATGTAGCTGAGCCGGTTGGTTTGGTAATGGGAATCGTTCCTTCTACAAACCCTACCTCAACCGTATTCTTTAAATCCATGGTTGCAGTAAAATCAGGAAATGCTATTGTATTTTCTCCTCACCCTTCCGCAGCAAAATGTACATTAAAGGCAGCTGAAATTATGCGCGACGCTGCAATCGCTGCAGGCGCACCAGAAGGAATCATCGGTTGTGTGACCATGCCTTCCATGGGATCTACCAATGAACTTATGAAGTGTAAGGAAGTTTCCGTTATTATCGCAACTGGAGGTCCAGCTATGGTAAAGGCTGCTTATAGTGCAGGAAAGCCAGCTATCGGTGTAGGTGCAGGTAACTCTCCTGCTTACATTGAGAAGACAGCAGATGTAAAACAAGCAGTTAAAACAATCATTGCCAGCAAGACATTTGACTATGGTACTATCTGTGCATCCGAGCAGTCCATCATCTGCGAGGAAAGCAATGAAGCAGAAGTATTAGCTGAATTAAAGAGTCAGGGCGGATACTTCATGACAAAAGAAGAAACCGATAAGGTTTGTGGCTTGTTATTCAAGAACGGATACACTATGAACGCTAAATTTGTAGGTCGTTCCCCTCAGGTGATTGCTCAGGCAGCTGGAATTGAAATTCCGATGGATACCAAGGTTCTTATCGGAAGACAGGAAGGCGTAGGTCAAGGCTATCCATTATCCTTTGAAAAGCTTACAACAGTTCTTGGCTTCTATACCGTAAAGGACTGCCATGAGGCTTGCGATTTAAGCATTCGTCTTTTACAGAACGGAATCGGACATACCATGAGTATTCACACTCAGGATAGAGATATGGTTCTTAAGTTTGCTGCAAAGCCAGCTTCCAGAATTCTTGTTAACACAGGCGGTAGCCAGGGCGGAACTGGAATCAGCACAGGTCTTCCAATTTCCTTTACATTAGGATGCGGTACTTGCGGCGGAAGTTCTGTTTCTGAAAACGTGAGTCCAAAACATCTCCTTAATGTTAAGAAGGTAGCCTTTGGCTTAAAGGATTGTTCTACTATCGCAGCAGATGATGAAACTTTCACATGGAAGGAAAAAGCAGGAACTAATTCCTGTAGTCCAGCAGATTTTGTTGCTTCCTTTGTAAAGAAAGAAGGTACTACAGCTAATTCCTGTCAGGGAAGCTGTGATGATAACGAGAAGCTAGCAGCACTTGTTAAGGAAATTGTGTTGGCCATGAAAGGTCAGTAGTAAATCAACTGGAAAAAGGAGAACAGGAATGGATAAGTATGAAGCGGTAATCAAGCTCATAATGGAAGCCATGAAAACAGAATCCGAGCCAAAAGAGTCTAAAATCCCAGTGGGTGTTTCCAACCGCCATGTGCATTTATCCCAGGAAGACTTGGATATTCTTTTTGGTCAAGGTTATCAGCTGACCAATATAAAGGAATTATCCCAGCCTGGACAGTACGCATGCAAGGAAATGGTTACCGTATGCGGACCTAAGGGAGCGATTGAAAAGGTTCGTATTTTAGGACCAGTCAGAAAACAGACTCAGGTTGAGATTCTGGCAGCAGATTGCTTTAAGCTTGGAACAAATTCTGAGCCTAAGATGTCTGGCGAATTAGCTGGTACACCAGGAATCACATTGGTAGGACCAAAAGGTTCCGTTCAAACAAAAGAGGGCCTTATCATAGCCCAAAGACATATTCATATGAGTCTTGAAGATGCGTCAAAATTCGGCGTACATGACGGACAAACCGTAAACATTCAGACAGAAGGGGCTCGCGGAGGTATTTTCAGCAATGTAGCAATTCGCGCGAATAATTCCTCAAGCTTAGAATGCCACCTTGATACAGAAGAAGCCAATGCCATGGGTCTTGGGGGATCTTCAAGTATTACCATTGTAAAGTAAGTTAACTATTAAAAATTAATTATATTATTAGGAGGATTTTAAAATGAAATACGATGCATTAGGAATGATTGAAACAAAAGGTTTAGTAGGAGCTATCGAGGCTGCAGATGCTATGGTTAAGGCAGCAAATGTATCATTAGTTGGAAAAGAATTTGTTGGTGGCGGTCTTGTTACTGTTATGGTAAGAGGCGATGTAGGAGCTGTTAAGGCAGCTACAGACGCAGGTGCTGCTGCAGCTCAGCGAGTTGGCGAATTAGTATCCGTTCACGTAATTCCTCGTCCACATGCTGAAGTTGAAATTATTCTTCCAGCAACAAAAGAAGCGTAATTATACAAGAGGAATTCAAATTCACTAGCCATGAATGAACTTGAATGAAATTAAGGGAGTTTTTGCAAAATAGTTGAGTAATCAATCTATGGAGCAAAAGGCTCCCTTTTTTGACTATAAGCAAGTCCTTGAGGATTCTACCTAGAAGGTTTCTTCAGTACTTCATGCTCATTTTAATTTTTTAACCAACTATTGCTTTTTTATAAATGTATCCACATATTCTTTACATAATATTATCAATCCAAGAAAAAATAAAAAACAACTTATTATCATTGGTACAAGACTATAGTTATTAATTAACGATTGGATATACTCACCGTATTTGTTATAATACATAGATAGAGGTAAACTATTAACTGCAATTTTATGGAATGTACTAAATCCAAGTGTGCCAACAACTAAAAATGCTATTCCTATAAAGCATCTTTTCATATAATTCTCCTTCTTTCATGTTTATTATGTAATTGGTAACTTACTAATAATTATATAAGTTGCATACTAACTCTATATATAATATTACAAATTTAACCAAATTGCAAAGAGGTGAAGATATAGCAACTTGCGCTTGTATTAATTCAAGTGTAAAAAATGCAAATGCAAAATTGTTAAGTAATTTACGGAGATATTTACAAATAATTATAAATAGGAGGATATGATATGACGAGATATATCGCAGTAGCGACATTGTTTTTGCTTATAATCCTTGTTTTATTCCGAGCTTTCCAATTAAAAAAATTAGGAATAAAAGTTATTCGTTTTGGAGAGATGGATAAGAAGGATTTTATTATCCCGCCCTTTGCCTTACTGTTATTTTATATTGTTTTCGCAAGCGCGTTTGGTTTACCTAAAGTAGGAGCTGAATTGTATAAAAGTGATTATGTAGGTTGGATAGGTGTGGCTTTATGCGCTTTGGGAATTATCTTATTTCTATACGCACTGATTTCATTTGGAAAGAGTTTTCGCGTCGGTTTGGATGAAGACCACCCCGGTGAACTTGTAACCACAGGAGCTTTTTCTATTAGTCGCAATCCAATATATTCAGCATTTGGATTGGTTCTGATCGGAATCTTTTTGATTATTCCGAATTGGATTATATTAATTTACGTTTTAACAGGAATATGGCTTTTCAACCGTCAGATTTTACTTGAGGAACAATCGCTTAGAAAGATATACGGTGAAAAATATGCGGAATACTGTAAAAGAGTAAGGCGTTTTCTATAATTCGGAGGTCAATCATGGAAGTATATCCGAATAACGCCCATGGCGAAGAAAAATACCTAATTTAAAACGGAGGAATTATAATGAACGAAGGTCAACAAAGATTTTATGAATTTGTAATGGAAAGAGTAAAAGAAGGCAAAGAGGAAGAAATCAAAGCCATAATGAGTGAAGACAGCAGGAAGGTACATTTACGAAGGAGTATATGACTGAAATCGTACCAAAGATGATAATGTTATTAAAGCCAGAGTGTGTTGAGGAATTTAAAAATGCTGCTCAACATATGAGCTCACAGTTAAAATAAGGTTGATGAGGAGTTAGGGGTCATGGATTTATACTGTGGTCCTTTTTTACTAGTACATCGCGTAATGTTGGTACTTCATTTCGTTCTGTTAGATACTTCAAGGAATTATGGAGGTATATAATTTTGGATACTTGTAGGAGAGCAGTTTTTTTAGATATGCAAGGTACTTTAGGTGGTAATGGTGTAGATGATATTAGTACATTTGAATTTTACCCTTTCGCGATCAATGCTATAAAAAAACTAAATCAAAATAAGCTATTAGCAATTGTTATCACAAACCAAAGTAATATATCAAGAGGTTACATTTCTCAAAAGGACTTCGATGAAAAGATGAATATGTTAAATCTAGTATTGTCGAAACAAGATGCATATCTTGACGACATCTATTGCTGTCCACATACTAGAAAAGATCAATGTAATTGCAAAAAGCCTTTAACAGGACTGATTGATAGAGCTATGAAAGAGCATAACATAGATTTGAAACATAGTTTTGTAATCGGTGATATGGGTATGAGTGATATTGTTTTGGCAAGTAATATTGGGGCAAAAGGTATCCTTGTATTGACTGGTGCAGGCAAAGGAAGTTTGTCTGAATATAGAGACACTTGGGCTAACTATGAAGCTGATTACATAGCAGACAATGTTCTTGAAGCAGTGAATTGGATCTTGGATAATAAATGAGCATAAATATGTATAATTAATGGCCATGCAAATGGATTATTGATGATGTAGAGAGGCTTTGTTTCGAAGAGGTTATGGATTTTTAAGATGGATATATAGTAGATATTTTATTTGTTATGTAGTACTATTAATAGAAGGCGGTTTATATTCTAACCGGTTATCCAATTACTTTGGTATAGAATTATAGATTAGTCGATCTATTACCTACTAGTACATAAAAACTATGAAAATGTGGAGGTAAGCTAATGAATTACAATGATTTTCAATGGACAATCGAAACGCAATATGAAGTAGTAGAAGATGGAATACATATTTATGCGCCTGCTAAAACTGATTATTTTGTAAATCCAGCTGATGGAAAAGTTGTTACGGATGCGCCATTTTTCTATAAGGAGGTTGAGGGAGATTTTGTTCTTAGAGCAAAGGTAAGCCATGATTTCGTATCAACTTATGACGCATGCGTATTACTTGCGTTAGAAAACGAAAAGCTTTGGGCGAAGGCTTGTTTTGAGTATACAGATTTGGGTACTCACTCTGTTGTTACCGTTATGACAAATGAGAGATCAGACGATGCCAATGGTGTCGATGTGGACGGAGATGAAGTCTGGCTTCAGTTAAGCCGTAAGGATAATCTCTTTGCGATTCATTATTCACAGGATGGAAAAGAATTTAAGATGGCTAGACTTTGTAATCTTCCGATGCAGAAAAAAATTAAAGTAGGGTTAGAAGCACAATCACCAACCGGAGATGGTGGATCAAGAAGATTTTCTAATGTTTCTTTAGAATTAAGGAGCCTTGAAGATATCCGCAAAGGAAATTAGTTGATTTGTTTTAAGTCTAATCAAAACTGATATTGTAAATTTAATAGTTATTTGTGGGCAAGACCATCTTAAGTGGTTCTTGCCCATGTGTATATTACAAAGAGAAAATAAAAAGATGCGGATTCATGGGATATGCTGGTATTTACAACTAATCTTTATATAATCACGCTGATTACATCTTCTTTCTTGTGGGTACCAATTTTTGTTCTATCTTAATCCCAAATTTTAATCTGGTAGGATATTCCTACTTTTACCTAAAAACATCATTATCATAAGATTTCAAAATTCATTCATTAAGACAGAATAAATTTGATTTATCGAAGGGATATCATAGCTTTAAAGTTGAACTTATAAGGCATACCAAAAGGTAGAAAAATCTCAAATAATATTTTGTACCATATTTACATTTTCTCACAATAACTCTCTTTAATAATCACATAAACAACTTAGAGATGTTTATGTGATTAAATTTTAGGAGGTTATTATTATGGCAAATGGAGACAATGCCAGTGTAACACTGGCAAAGATTCGCGCGGGTACAGCATATTTTCAACAGGACTCTACCACGTATAGCGATGAACTTAAGGCAGTTCAAAAGGCTCTGTATTTGTACGGCTATTGTCCAGGAGGAGCTCCTGATGGATACTTTGGATCAGGTATGCTCGGTGCAGTAAAGGGATTCCAAAACGAAAATGGTCTACTCAATGACGGTCTTTTTGGCCAAAGTAGTCTAACAAAGCTGGAAGCTTGGTCTGGCACTATCTATGGTACTCCGACTGCAACACCATCTCTTGATCAAGTTCGAAATGGTCTGGACTATTATCATTCCGGGGACACTGGGACTCCAGTTACCACTATCCGCACTTTATTGAACAATAAGGGTTACACTTGCGCTTCTACTGGTAGCTATGATGCCGATCTGGTGAACGTTGTCAAGAGCTTCCAGACCGCTATGGGATTAAGTTCTGACGGCTCTGCAGGTCAGGGTACTCTTGCAGCTTTAGAAGATACTATCTCTGATACCGCTTGGCTGTCCTCTGGAACTGTAAATCTTACTGCGGGTAAGTTGGCTAGGGTAGGATTCAAGAACATTCTATTGCGCAGAGATATTGTGACACTTCTAAACAATGCTCTCAATACTCATAGTATTAATACCAAAGAGAAGGTAAAGCAGTTTTTAGCGCAGTGTAAGGCAGAAACAGACTCAGGTGCGTCGCTGGTGGAATATATTTATAGACCTGGAACAACGGGTACTGCGAGCTATGCACCTTATTATGGAGCCGGATTTCTACAACTTACATGGTCTGATGCATATACTCAATACAAGGCATATAAGGGTGATTCAAAAATTTTGTCTCCTGGCGAATATGCTACACAGCATGTGGCTATCGCATACCCTGGAGATAGCGCTGGATGGTTTTGGAATACGTATAAGTCTTTTAATAACAACTCCGTTGTTGACTGGTCTGGAACTGCTCAGAGCATCTGTACTACTCTGACTACTAAAATCACCGGAAGCTCTTCTGGAGCAACAACTAGATATAATAATTATCAGCAAATTAGTAATGTATTGAAATAATAAGACAAAATGAAAGGGCTGTTTCAAAACTAATTGACAAATTAATCGAGAACAGCCCCTTTAAGTACACCATGCTAGTCATAACTAGGTAGTGAAAGTCTGCTATAGGGGCAAACAGTTGCCACCAATTGGCCAAGCGTAAGGGTGCAGTTCGTGAGGACGAATCTGAAGGAAGTGTGGTGAGCAATATTCCTACGCGAGGAACACGAATCATATCAGGTACAGAGTGAGGGGTGTTTCTGTTAAACAAGATAATGCCAAATAAACTGCAAGGATACATCAGTGTAAATGTGACGATACGCTGAAGGAGGACCTAGGCTTACTTGAATATGAGTCCGGGAAAATTAATTAGTTTTTCTTAATAACCTATTTTTATGGTAGAGAACAACCCCATTCTTTGATATCAATCTCCTTTGCAGACACATTCTTTTTTGTAGTAACCATCTTCCCATCAATTAGGACTTTTTCCGTGTATATGGGATTTGGAGAGCCTCCATAAGTTGCATGAAGGCTTGCCACAAGAACTAACTTAGTTCCATCGACCCGGTATTTATTTCTACCATATTCATTAAATTCACCTCTCAGTTCCTCATAGATATAGCCTGCATTATAGTGTGGAGTCATCAATTCATCAAAACCGGTCAACTGAATATAGCCCTTCTGATTGGGGTCATATATGTAACATAATGCAAGCTTAATTTTACCATAAATACCTAAATCTATAATGATATCATAGCTACCATCATTGTTTACATCGGCGGTTTCAAGTGGATTATGTACGGTCTCAGGCATAAAATCATCACGTAAAGTATACGATAGTTGCTGAGTAAGCTCTTTTGAATTGTTATCATAAAATTCCAAGTCGATAACGTATCGATCTTCCCCCATTTGTTTAGTTGCAATCTTATATAAAACTTTTCCATCTACAGTGTCAATATTTCCATAGTAGAGTGAGATAACGAGGTCACCTTCTACAATCCCTGGAGAACTTTCAAATTCGTTCTCATCCAAGGCTTCAGATGGAGTAACAATTACATCATGTAAAATTGAATTTTTCATGTTGCTATTTTTATTTCTGTCAGTTTGAAACTCTGCCTCGGTGGTCGCGCAGCCAGTTTGTAATACGGTTAGTAAGATTATTAGAATAAAAGCCAAATAAGATTTTTTTAGTAAATTCATAATAAAACAAGTCTTCCTTTCAAATAATTTAGTCATATAATGACGTAGTAATAAATCGAGTAAGGATTATCTTTTTGAGGTAAGCGCTAGAAGGATGCTTCCGTAACTTTGCTGCTATGCAGCAATCATGTTCGTAGTACTAACTCGTCGTAGGAGAACTCGCAGGCACGGCCGATGTCCTATCTGGTAGGATAGGATATACAAGCGGATTGAACAATAGTTGGGACAAGTTTTTTACAATGTCTTCAAACAGTTTTTTATATATTTTCTGTTCGAGTATTGGTTATGCGCGGATTCAGTTATGATGGGAATTTATAATCCCCGGCGTTCCCGTCGGAAATGAGTTTTGATACTAAAATCTTCCTGACAACTCGTGTCGTATATTGACTGGCGATACCGATTAGTGGACTCATAAAGATTACGCATAATCTTCGGTTCTTAATTCATGTTTATACTTTAAGGCCGTTCATTATTCATCCCTCCTATAAAAGTAATATTATGGTAATCTGTACTTAAAGTTTAGCGCAGCAATTTTATTGCGTCAATCTGAAATTTGCATTATTTTATATTTTCTTTAATGACGCAAAAAATGCTATTTTGGGCAGTGGATGCGGATGGGAACAGGTGCTTTCTCTCATATATAAATACATTGATATTGTGATGAATGAATTGAGAAGAAAATCATACTGTCAGAAAACGTTCAGGATGCTGCTTTCTGCTCCAAGAGATAAGATCATTAGTATGCTTTGCATGAAACCGGTTGAAACAATATCATATGTTCGCGGATTGACAGGGATAGAAATGAAGGTAAAAGAAATTTGCTGTTTTTAGTCTCGCTGTCGTTACAGGCCCTCGTGTATCGCATCATTGTAATAATGTTATAGACTGGAGACGGAGGAATTACATCTGACACAGGAGAAAACACAGGAAAGGCTTGTTCTTCCACACAACCGCCTGAAGACGGAAGATAAACACCTCCTTATCAGAAACTGTACCCGGTAAAGGTCTCCAGGACGCAGCATCCATTGCATATATCTCCTTTAAATATCTTCATGTTGGTGGGATAACACATTTCATTGAAGTGCCAAGATCATGCATGGCTACGCTAGGGATTGGGAACTTATTTCTGAAGGTATAAAAGATGCCTTGTGAATTATAGTCGGAAGTTATCCTAACTTTTCGATTAGTTATCCTATAGTGTATCTCGGGATAATTTTAAAGTCGGGATTAGTGCTTTGAGTATGAGGTAGTTGAAATATTCCGCTACCTCATACTTAATTAAATTATGATAGTTTCAGTTCATAGTATATTTTTTTAGCAATGGGTTAAATTTATCAATAAGTTTTGAAATCATATCACTATTACCATTTTGTATTTTAATAATATCATCAAATAACATACTAATTTCCACCTTTCAAATAATAAAGAGATGGAATGGTAAAAAATGTAAACTTAAAGAAATGTTAATATTTTAACATCCTATCAAAGTAAAGTTTACCTGTCAAATAATGAATTAAATTGTTGACAATTCAGACAGCCTTAAGTATGAAGACGGGTGCATTTAAAGGAAGTTTGTCTGAATATAGAGATACTTGGGCTAACTAGCTGATTAAATATCAGACAATGTCTTGGAGCAGTAAATTGAATTTTGAATAATTAAGAGTGTATGATTGGATTATTGAGGAAGTAGATAGACATTGTTTTAAAGAGTATTATGGAATTTTGAAATGAATAAATATGAAAGTATTTTATTTCTTAATGTGAATGCAGATTATATTATAGCCAGTTATCCATATAGAATTATAGATTGGTCGATTTACCAAGGGAAAAACTGCAGAACAGAGACTGAATCAATGACAAAAATAATGCAATTAAGCGATATTTGCGAGAGAAGTGTAACTGAATGGGTTTATAAAAATACATCGAAGCGCTAACAGGAAATTATGTAATTAGTAAGATAATTGCGTAAGATAACTACGACAAACTCAGGAATGAGAGAAAAACAAAAGAAAACTCGAAAAATAGTAATGGAGTTACTTGTTCATGAAAAAAATCGAAAGAATGTTTCAAGAGCTTATATCGCAAATCAAGGGTAACAATGATATAATTAGAGTGATTATTTGGTAAATGAAGATGATTTTGAAAAATTTGCAGATTTGATCTTATATTTGTTCCGCCTTTTAAAACTGCTGCCCCTCCTCCGTACGGGAGGGCACTGAAAAAGTAAGTATTAACTTGTATCTGCTGAATAAAAGTTTTATAGCTACGCATAAAATATAGATGCAATATTAGAAATTGTAAAATAATGTTAAAAAGCATATAATAATCTATATATTAATTATTAGAGAGGATTATGATTATATGAAAAGAATAGTTATTTTTGTACTTATAACGATTGCTTTATGCTCTTGTTCAAGCAAAAACAAATTTGTTACAAATAAAGATGTAGATGAAATTACTAATACACCATTTATTAAACCAACATCAACTTCAGATATTTCTGATAAAAATACTCCTACTATAGAAAATTTTCCTGAATTTACATTAGGAAAACTAAAGGAAACTACAAGTAAAGAGGATTGTATACATTACTTTTTTGAAAGTATTACAGACTTAATTGCTTTAGAAGAATACTCAGTCAAAATAATTGAAATGGGATATGATGTAATAGGTGCCTGGAATTATGTACGTTTTCTGGATATTAGCGATTCTTCTATTAATATTCAAGAAAAACATTTTCATGCTAAAAATTCAGAAAACAACTTTATTGATATAATTGTTAAAAATAGTAATTGTGAAATTGTAGTAGGAAAAATTACTGATACAACAAAAAATGAGATTGCATGTAAAGTTTTTGAAAAGTTAGAAGATTTTCTACGTTTTGATAATGGTATATTATTAAGTGAAGATTTGCATGACTTACCAATGTATACATTTGGTGATGTATCTGATGAACAAGTAAAAGATTATGTAACTAAGCTAAATGATTTGGGTCTTTATCAGATGGAGTATAAAGATAAATTTGATTCAAGAATAGATCTCTCATATGAGTATGATTTATGTAATAAAACTGGATGCATAATTACAGTTCAATATCAAAAAGAAAAAAGTATAATGAATATAATTATAAGAAATAATGCTGCAATGATACTACAAAATTGGGCAGAAGACTTTAATTGATATAACAAGGGGGTGTTGCAAAATGACTAAATTTTAGTCATGGAGCAACGCTCCTTTTTTGGCTCTTTGTCAAGTGTTGGGGTGGGATTTACGGAATCCCGCTCCATTACTGTTTTTAGAGATATTTTAATGTTTAGGTTTATAATTCATGTTTTTGGGCGTGCCAAATAAGGCCCTTGCCTAGTCGTCCATTTTCTAATTAGATAGTGCAGTGTATAATTCTTGTTCGGAATCTATTGAAGTTACGCATTCCAAAAGATAATCTTTTCAGTACCTTGATTTTGTTATTGTAGCCTTCGGTAGGTCCATTTGTATATTTATATTTAAAGGCATTTAATATACCTTTTGACCAGTTTCTATAGGTTTTGGCGCAGTTCTCAAATTCAGGTATTCCTGATTTTTCAGCTGTTTTAACCCAATCCCAGAAAGCTGTTCGTTGATAAGAATACTTTTCGCTTTGGCAAATACCATAGAACCATTCTTTAAGATTGTGAGCTACTCTCAAGTCATCATTGTAAAGCAACATAAGGTCGCATGCTTTCTTGTTTTCATCCTTAAGCTTAGCGTAGCGAGTTAGTATTAGCTTTCGGCTACGTTTGTAGTATTTTCTGAGGTTTGCTGACATTGTTTTCTGGAGTCTTTTCCTTACATTTTCAATTGCCCATGTAACATACCGGATGAAATGATATTTGTCGATAATGATTGTGGCATTAGGGAAATAAGCTTTTGCTAAGTCCACGTAAGGCTGCCACATGTCACAAACGAAGAACTTCACACGGTGACGCTCTGCTCGGCTTGTTTCTTTAAAATAGGCACTTAAATGGCTCTGCGTTCTGTCCGGTAGGATATCTAGAATGCTACGTTTCTTGGCATCCAAAAGAATACATTGGTATTTTCCTGCATCCGTATCTCCCTTGAACTCATCAATTGAGATACACTCTGGAAGAGAGGGAACGGAATAGTTAATGGTGTCTAAAAGGCGGGTAACAGTATTTACCGATACATTCGTTATTTCAGCAACGGACTTGATATTTATAAGAATTCTGAGTAGGTCTATAATCTTGTAAGATAATCGTAAAGTACGCTGTTGATAAGAGGGAAGGAAATGATATTTTTCCGTAAATCTTTTACCACACTGGCAGACATAGCGCCTTTTCTTAAGGACCAAATATGTATGCTTCATTTGAAATGGCAGATCCTTAATTTCTTGATAACGGTAATCATGAATGCGTTTGGTTTGATTACCGCAGTCAGGGCAAATATGTAAAGAAGGAGATGTTTCAATGAATATCTTTACATAGTGATCAGCATGCATAACCTTTTTGATATAAACATCTTTTAAATCTAAAAGATTTCTGGTACAATTAGAGTGCATTTATATGGAACCTCCTTTGAAAGTGGTTGTTTGGACGACGGGCATTTTCGGGGAGGCTTCTTTTATTTTATTACAAAAAAAGAAGGTTGGGAATGTGTTAAGTGATACACACCCCAACCTTTATTATAGAACCCCTTTTTTCTTGCATAGGGTTTTATCTACTTTTTTAATAGAACTAACAAAACTCCAGCTTTTTGGGTGACCTTAATAAAACTACTCTAAAAGCCAGAGTTTTCTATGCTTTATGCAGTTTCTTTTAACGGATGTAGCTGATGGCCAAGTCGTCCATTTTGGATTTTTGCATGCAGTTTGTTGATGTCGTATCCAAAGACAAGGAAAAGAAACTCAGTTTTTACACTGGTTTTGCCGCGGGTAAGAAATCTATTGTATTTATAATCATTTTTCAATACTCCAAAAGCGCCTTCTACCTGAATCGAACGGTTCATCCGTAGCTCCGTTCCTTTTTCAGAGATGATGTTTTCATAGGATACCTGTCGTTTTGCAATGAACAACTTCGATACTTGTAACTTTCGGTTTCCCTGGCTTTTCGTACATTTTTCTTTGAATGTACATCCCGTACAGTCTTGGCACTTATAATAGCTCACATCCGAAACATATCCACTTGCACTTTTTCTATGTCCAGTATATTGATAAGTCAATTTCTGACCATTATGACAGGTGTATTGATCTTTGATTGGATCATAGGACATATTTTCACGCTTACTGATATCATTCTTGAAACTGCGTTTCTTCCATTTTTCATAAGTTTGTGGCTTGATGTATGCAGTTTGTCCTTTCTCTTCCAGGTAAAGATAACCTTCTTCACTTTCATACCCAGAATCTGCAATCACATTTCTATAGCGGTGTCCACTCATTTCTTCCATATGCTGAAGCATTGGTTTCAGAGTATTCAGATCATTCCGTTCAGAAAATACGCCAACTCCTGTGATGTACTCTGCCTCGACACCAATCTGAAGATTATAACCAGGTTTGAGCTGACCATTTCTCATATGGCCTTCCTTCATGTGCATAAAAGTAGCGTCATTATCCGTTCTGGAGTAGCTGTTTCTTCCCTGAAAAGTCTGCTTACTCAGGTCATACTTTTTCTGCCGGTCCTGATATTCCTTCATCTGTTCGTACTGTTTCTGAAGATGTTTTGGCCGTTTCCCACTCCCATAGACAAACTCAATCTTTTCAGTTCTGCATTTCTGATCAAGAAATGTCACTACCGAGGTGATATCAGTAAACGCATTATCTGCTGAAAACGAGAAACTCTGGACATAGTCAGTATTAATCATCTGGATTAGTTCTTGTACTTTTATGTGCATCTTAGCTTCGTTCTTCATGATGGTTTTCTTCCAGACAAAAGAGTAGCGGTTTGCATTTGCTTCAATTTTTGTTCCATCAATAAAGACGTTTTCATATCTTATCTCACCAGTTCCATGAAGCAGATTTACAAACTGATAGAATAGTGTTTCAACTGCAGAAATAGCGTATCTCTGACGGAACCGATCGATAGTGGAATGGTCTGGAGCATCAGCACCTCCAAGAAGCCATCGGAAGTTGATATCGCGTCTACAGGCTTTCTCAATCCCACGGCTGGAGTAGATATTTTGTGAGTATGCGTAAACAAGAATCTTAAACATAGTTATCGGTTCGAGTGCAGGTTTTCTTCCTTTCGAAGAATAAGCCTTATACAGTTCTGTATAATCGAGTCCCTCCAATACATGGCTTAGCAATCGTACCGAGTCATCCTCTGGAATTAGACCGTCCAGATTTAATGGCAATACCAGTTGATAAGAATCCTGAAAAGTAGTATAATCTTTCTGGTATTTTAAGTTACTAGTCATAATTTAATTATACCACTAGCGGGTGCTTTAGCACCCGCTTTTTACATTTTAAATCAAAAAAGGAGCCGTTGCTCCATAACTGATTAATACTCAGTTATTTTGCAACAGCCCCTTGTTATATAAATTAGCATAGAAACTTAGGTATTCCATAATGGGTAAAGCGTGAAGAGAGATTTTCTTCTACTACACCAATAGAAGATCCTGAAGAATGAATAACTTTTCCATTTCCAATGCACACTCCAACATGAACTTTACTACCGGCTTTATCTTCAAATACTAAACAACCTTTTGGTAATGTTGCATAATCTGCACTTGTTAAAACAGCCTTTGTTGAACACTCACTTGTATAAAATTTGTCTGCATTATAATTTCCAACAGGGGACTCAAGTGAGATTTTTTTATCTGTGAGATATGCTCTTAGTAAACCACTACAATCTACAACCCTATGATTTTTCCAAAGATTAATTTGTGTTACTGTATAGTAAGTATAATCGTAAAGGGTTGTATTATGTACAGTATATAACTGTTTAGCAACATCATCTGTATAAACCTCACCACTTCCTCCCCATACATATCCCCATCTTTTTGCTATAGTTCCATCGGCAGTTGCATCTTTACAATAATTAATTAAATTATCTACTTTAGTTGCATTCATAGATGTTGGAGGTGTTGTACCAGATGTAATTGCATCAAGTTTCGTAAGTGTGTTTTTACCGGCACAGCCATCTACAGTAAGGCTATTCGCTGTTTGAAAGCTTCTTACTTTACTATCAGTGGTAGAACCAAATTTTCCATCAGCTGTTCCGCAATTATATCCCGCTTTATTAAGTTTCTCTTGCATAGTTTTTACACCATCAGCATAGCGAAGTTTATCATCCATTTGATAATATACTCCGGTACCACCTTGTAAAACCTGTGCATAAGTAAATCTAGAATTATCCCAATCTGCCATAAAAAATACTCCTTTTTTATAATTTGTAAGCTTACACTGTATAAAGACAAAGGAATCATTTATTTGTAAACTATCATTTCATTTTTTAAATATATCACATACTTTTAATCAGATAGTGAGGAGCTCTTATTTAGTTTGCTTAAGGTTTTTAAGTATACTCATAAGTTCATCAATAACTAAAGAGATTATAGTAAACCAACCAAGAAGATTATAGTAAACCAACCAAGAAGATAGGTAATACTAAGATCTATTTCTATTATCTTTTTACCTACAACATCAAAAATAAATGAAAATCAAAATGAGGTACATATTCAACTTAACATCCGATTTCTTAAATTTCGTTAATTCCAATGTCAGAAGTAATTTGAAGATGGAATACATATTTATGCACCTGCTAAAACTGATTATTTTGTAAATCCAGCTGATGGAAAAGTTGTGACGGATGCGCCATTTTTCTATAAGGAAGTTGAAGGAGATTTTATTCTGAGAGCAAAGGTAAGCCATGATTTCGTTTCAACTTATGACGCATGCGTATTACTTGCGTTAGAAAACGAAAAGCTTTGGGCGAAGGCTTGCTTTGAGTATACAGACTTAGGTACTCATTCTGTTGTTACCGTTATGACAAATGAGAGATCGGACGATGCCAATGGTGTCGATGTGGATGGAGATGAAGTCTGGCTTCAGTTAAGCCGTAAGGATAATCTCTTTGCGATTCATTATTCGCTGGATGGAAAAGAATTTAAGATGGCTAGACTTTGTCATCTTCCAATGCAGAAAAAAATTAAAGTAGGGTTAGAAGCACAATCACCAACCGGAGATGGTGGATCAAGAAGATTTTCTAATGTTTCCCTAGAATTAAGGAGCCTTGAAGATATCCGCAATGGAAATTAGTAAATTTTTAAATCGTAAGTCAAAAACTAATTTAGATTTTTAATAGTTATTTATGGGCAAGACCATCTTAAGTGGTTCTTGCCCATTTTTGGACCATCCAGTATGGGCGAAAACATCAAAAAATTAGCAATTGCCTCCTTGACATTGACGGCACTTCGTGTTGCTGTTGTTTAAAACTGACCGTCGGTCTAAAAGAGGGGGATTAGTATATGCGTCGCATAAAAGAGCCGGAAGTAAGAAAAAGTGAGATATTGGACGCAGCACAAAAGTTGTTCGCTGAAAAAGGATATTCTAAGACGACCGTTACCGATATATTGAATGTGCATGGCTTATCCAAAGGTGTGTTTTATTACTATTTCAAATCCAAAGAAGAAGTCATGGACGCTATTATTCAGCGAATCGTTGATGCCGAGGTCGAGGGTGCAAAAAGAATTGTGTCGAGCCCAGATTTGACACCACCGCAAAAGCTGTGCGCAATTTTATTGGGCCAAGGTCAGACCGAGGAGAATGTAAAAAGCAAGGAAGATATGATTGATCAATTCCATATGGCAGAAAATGCTGAAATGCATCAAAAAAGTATGGTACAGTCCGTGAAGCAACTTGTGCCTGTTATTGCCGAAATCATTTCTCAGGATAAAAAAATCTTTAAGACCGATTATCCTCAGGAAACAGTAGCGTTTTTTTTAGCAGCGGGGCAATTCATATTTGATCAGGGATTATTTCAATGGAATGAAGAAGAACTTTCTAAACTTGTTATGGCTTTTGTTGAATTGATTGAAAAGACATTGGGCGTTTCCTTTACTTGTGGAGGAAAAAAAGCTAGAGGGTGCAAACGGTATTGTTCAAGCTGTTCAAGCATTATCTGCCGTGGCAGCTCCGATTTTAGGCGGCATCCTCTATGGGATTATGGGTGTGCAAACTGTTATCGTATTTAGCTGTTGTTCCTTTTTCATATCAGCCGTCATGGAGATTTTTATTAAAATACCGTTTATAAAAAGAGAACAGACGGAACATATTATACCGACCATTGCAAAGGATATGAAAGAGGGTTTTGCATACGTCATTAAACAGAAATTCATACTGAAGGTCGGCGTTATCGCCGTCTTGCTGAATCTAATTTTGTCTCCTTATTTCCTTGTGGGAGCCCCGATTATTCTCCGGGTTACTATGCAAAGCAGCGATACCTTATATGGTGTCGGCATGGGGCTCATTAACTTTGCCACGATATTAGGTGCGTTATCCATTGGGTATTTTGCGAAAAAAATGAGACTGAAAAAGCTGTACTACTGGATTCTTGCCGCCGCTTTGATGATGATACCTATGGTGTTATCCTTAATGCCGTTTATGCAAGGTCTTGGGTACTACCCGGCATTCATCGTATTTATGTTGGGTGCGATCCCAATAGCGGCAAGTATGACGATTATTTCAATCTATATCATTACAAAGGTTCAAAAGGTGACGCCAAATGAACTCCTTGGAAAAGTTATGGCAATTATGATGTCGGTTGCTCAATGTGTCGCACCACTGGGACAGATACTGTATGGCATGATCTTTGAGATATGGAGCGCGCAAGTATTCATTCCCACATTCGTTGTCAGCGCGCTGACACTTCTTCTAACTGTACTGACGAAGCGATTATTGAAAAATGAGGAGGAGCCGGCGTAATGATAGGAAGAATGCTTAAAAAAGATTTATTAAGAAAGCGAGTAATCACCGTAACCTTATTTGTGTTTATCATGTTGGCAGCTCTGCTGGTTGCAGGAGCTGCTGGAATCATAACGGAGTTGTTCGGCTCTATGGACAGCTTGTTTGAGAAATCAAGCGTTCCTCATTTCATGCAAATGCACGCCGGAGAAATCGACCAACCGGCCATAGACAGTTTTGTCGAGGAAAGAGTAGATATAGTAAAAAACCAACAAACGGTTGAACTTCTCAACATAAACGGTGCGAATATCATATTGGGAAACAATGAAAACTCCGAAGCTGACAGCGTGATGGAAAACGCTTTTGTGAAACAAAATGTAACCTTTGACTTCTTACAGGATACAGACAATCAGATTTTACAGATGCAGGATGGGGAAATTGTCGTACCACTGTATCATAAACAACAGTATAATTTACATATTGGTGATACAGTCAGGGTCACAAGCGGCAGTTTCAGCATGAAATTTACCATTGCAGCCTTTGTTCGTGACGCACAGATGAATCCGTCTATTATTACCTCCAAACGCTTCTTAGTCAGTGATAATGACTGGAATTCTTTAGAGGAAGCTCTTGGGGAAATCAAATATCTTATTGAGTTTCAGCTATACGACATAAACCGCGTTGGTGAGCTTGAAAGCCTATATCAGTCTTCTGGCCTGCCGCAGAAAGGCACGGTTGTCACTTATTCTCTGTACAGGCTGATGAACAGCCTTGCGGACGGTATAGTCGCGGCGGTCATCATTCTCGTCGGTATTCTACTGGTCGCGATTGCTGCTCTATGTCTGCGTTTTACCATGTTAACAGCTATTGAGGAAGATTACCGGGAAATTGGAGTAATGAAAGCAATCGGTTTGAACCACAAATACATCCGAAAGCTGTACCTGACAAAGTATGTTGCAATGGCGGCAACAGCTGGCATTTGCGGTTATGTATTATCCCGCTTAATCAGCTATGTATTTACTGCCAATATTACGCTGTATATGGGAAGTGCCGAAAAAAACATCTGGAGTGTTATGTTCCCCGTTGCTGGCGCAGGGCTTGTTATCATAGCGGTCGCGGCCTTTTGCCGGTTAGTGCTGCGAAGATTTAAGCACATATCCGCAGTGGAAGCCATACGGACGGGAAGCTCGAGGGGAGGTGGCAGAATGCGGTGGGGCTTTAAACTCCACGAAAGTAAATTACCGAATGTAAATGTGTTCCTTGGCGTAAAAGAAGTTTTAGGGCACTTCCAGTCATACGGACTATTATGCTTTGTATTCGTTATCTGCTCCTTTCTGATGATTGTTCCTTTAAACGCATTAAACACCATTGAATCGCCGAAATTTATCACATATATGGGCGCGGGTCAATGTGACATTCGGATAGATTTACAGCAGGCTGGGGATATGGAACGGCGATATAACGATATGATGGGCTATATACAAAATGATAATGATATAGAAAAGTATTCCGCTCTTATCACCAGTACATTTCAGGCGCTAAGCAGGGAGGGATTATATGAAAATATAAAGGTGGAGATCGGGGATTTTACCAAGTTCCCGTTGGAGTATTCCAGTGGATCCGCGCCGAGGCTAGAAAATGATATTGCCCTTTCTGTTATGAATGCCAGTGAATTTCAAAAAAGCGTTGGGGATACGTTGACGGTATTGGTAAACGGCGAGAAACGGAATTTAACTGTCTGCGGTATTTATCAGGATGTGACCAATGGCGGCAAGACAGCCAAAGCCATCCTGCCTTATGACCCCGACAATATACTTTGGTATATCGCAAACCTGGACGTTAAGGATGGTACGGACGTTCCTGCAAAGATAAAAGAATACGCCGCAGCCTTTTATCCAGCTAAAGTTACTGATATGAACGATTATATGTCTCAAACATTGCGCGGTATTGTAAGCCAACTGGAACTGGTGGTGAGGTTCTCGCTAGGGCTATCCATAGGAATAGCCGTACTTATAACTGCTATGTTTATCAAAATGCTGACGGCAAAGGACTCTGCGCCAATATCCATCATGCGTGGGCTTGGCTTCTCTCTTAGACATATCAGGACGCAATACATTACTCGTGTACTGTTCGTCCTTTTTATAGGAATCTTAATTGGAACTTTGGCGGCGGGGACGCTTGGGCAGAGAATCGTAAGCGTGATTATTCCGGGGGTAACGAGCCTTAAGTTTGTAATCAATCCTCTTGTCGCTTACATTCTATGTCCCCTGTTGTTGGCGGCAGCGGTAACGGCTACCATATGGATCAGCGGTATTTCAATGAAAAAAATGAGCGACTTAAGGATAGTCGCAGAATAAGGAGATGCACAATGCAAAATATACTAGAAGCTAAAAAACTGAATAAAATCTATACAATAGACAGCGATAATATCCAACATATTCTAAAGGATGTAGATTTGGAAATACGGCAGGGCGAGTTTATATCAGTCATGGGGCCATCCGGTTCCGGCAAGTCAACGCTTCTTTATAATCTCAGCGGTATGGACAAAATGACCTCCGGTAGCGTTAAATTCTGCGGTAATGAGATTTCCACAATGACGGAGGAAGAACTATCAAAGTTGCGTCTTACTAAGATGGGTTTTATCTTTCAGCAGAGTAGTTTATTGAAGAACCTGTGTATTCTTGACAACATCATCCTGTCAGCTTATTTGGCTAAAGATGAGAGTCTGCAAAAAATAAATACACGAGCCTTACAGCTTATGGAACGGACAGGGATCAAGGAACTGGCTGGTAATGACATAACACAGGCGTCTGGTGGACAGCTTCAGCGAGCGGCGATTTGCCGCTCACTAATCAACAATCCACAAATCGTCTTTGGCGACGAACCGACGGGTGCCTTAAACTCAAAGGCTACAGGAGAGGTCATGGATATTCTAGCGGATATCAATAACGAAGGTACAACCATTCTGCTGGTGACGCATGACGCAAAGGTGGCAGCAAAAACCGAACGAGTGCTGTTTATGATAGATGGAAAGATTGTTAGTAAAAAGATTATTGGCAAATATCAGAAAGAAAAAGGTAACATAAAAGAACGTGAAAACCAACTTTCCTCATGGCTCTTACAGTTGGGATTTTAACTATAAAAAGTCATTGTATTTTTAATGGAATAAGAAAATGGTAGAAATAATAAATAACTCACATCTGATATGATATAGATAAATCAGATGGGAGTTATTGTTATTAATTTTTCTAATTTCACTAATAAATTTCCTTAACAATCTGTGAAACACCCTCTTCAATATGCTCCTCATCTACATTTGAGACGTTAATCTTTATTATGGAATCATTTATGGGGAAGGACTTTAAATAATTATTATTTACACCATCTACTAGTATTGACTTTCTTCTTAAACGGTTAATAACTTTTTCGCACGATATCCGCTTATCCAATTCAACATAGGTATGCACACATATATTTTTTACAGGAGTATATTTAAATAAATTCTGATTGGATTGGTTCAAATTATTTTTCAACGCAGTAGTTAAACATTTGGATCTTAAATAGTATGCTGCGTTCATTTTTTCTTTGTGTTTTTCAAACATACCGCTATTAATATAGATTTCCAATGCAGCTTGGGAAAGCATTGAGCTGTCTACATCAAGTATTCTTTTATAACTGCTGAATACGTTGATCAGACTATCAGGGATTACGGCAATACCAATCCTCAAACCTGGGAATATTATCTTTGAATAGCTCTTTAAATAGATTACATTTTTTGAATTATCATAGGAATATATAGGATCGGCTTTTGAGTTCTGCTCAAAATCAACCAGATAATCATCTTCTACAATAAATACATCGTATTTTTGCGCCAGTTTTAAGATTTCATATTTCTCTTTTTGTGAATAGGAAGTGCCCAAAGGATTGTGATATCTTGGCATGGTATAGAAAAATTTTATGTTTTCCTCTTGAAATAATCTTTCTAATTCTGTAAAGTTAATTCCCTCACTGGTTCGTCTTATGCCTATGACCGGTATCTGCATTGTTTGCAATGCTTCAATGAATAAATGGTACCCTGGTTGCTCAAGCAATATAGTTTGCTTATTATTCGGAAAAGGAAGTGCGGCTAAGATGGACAATGCCTGCTGAACACCTGAGGTTATAAAGATATTTTCCTTACTAGTAAACACTTGGTAATTTGCCAGCTGCTTTTGTATTACATCGACTAAGGAAGGCAATCCTTTTGGTGTTCCATAGATAAAAAGGTCATTTTTATAAATATCAATTGCTTGATTAATACAATGCTGAAAATCTAGATATGGAAATACAGCAGGATCAGGGGCAGAAGATGAAAAATTGAATTTTGGCACCTTCCCATGGTCGGAGACATTCTTTGTAGTCACAACATAATATCCGCTTTTGGGTAGGGAATAAATTACATGTTTTCTTTCTAATTCGTTTAGTGCACTAATCACAGTACTTTTATTGCAATTGTAGATCTCGGATAAACTACGTATCGAAGGAATTTTTTCACCCTGCTTATAAATACCGCTTTTTATCTTAGTTTCAATTTCATTTAATAAAGTTAAATACTTATACATAGACATATCCCCTCCATTTCTGTACCGGTACACATTGATTTAATTTCCATAGTAACATAACCTAAATTATATTAAAATAGAAATGTGAAACAAAGATATTAGATAGGAGATTAACATATGAAAAATAATAATACGAAAGCATATTTTGCGGCTATATTAAACGCCTTGATTATAGGATTATCCTTTCTCTTTACAAAGTTAGCATTAAATGTGACTAACCCGCTGAATATTCTGGCACATAGGTTTACGGTGTCATTTATTGCTGCCTCTGTACCGGTTTTACTTGGATGGATTAAGCTGAATATCAGCAGAAAGGACATACTTTCTATTTTACCTCTCGCATTATTTTACCCTGCGCTCTTTTTTTCATTTCAAGCTTTTGGGCTAGTTTATATATCTTCCTCTGAGGCCGGTATTATTCAAGCTATAGTACCTGTCTTTACCATGATTCTAGCAACTATTTTTCTAGGAGAAAACATTAACTTATTACAAAAGATTTCTCTGATGTTGTCAGTTGGAGGAGTAATCTATATATTTCTAATGAAGGGTATAAACTTAGGATCTGCAAGTTTTGCAGGAATTGTACTGATTGTATTATCCGCATTTTCTTCCGCCTGCTATAATGTGATGGCAAGGAAAAAAACAAAAAAATACAAGCCAGCGGATTTAAGCTATATTATGATTGTGATTGGATTTTTAAGTTTTAACACAATATCCGTTGCGGATAACATGATTAGGGGAACCTTAGCTGATTATTTTGTACCTTTAACAAAGCCTATATTTTTAATTTCAATTTTATATTTGGGTATATTATCATCATTGATAACATCTTTGTTAGCAAATTATTCATTATCAAAAATGGATGCAACTAAGATGAGCGTATTTGCTAATTTATCTACATTAATTACCATGATTGCAGGAGTCATCTTTTTGCATGAGGAATTAAAAAGCTATCATGCTATCGGGGCAATTATGATTATTATAGGAATCATCGGTACGAACTTCTTAGGTAGTAAGAAATACAAATATTGAGGTAAAATAATAACAATTTATATAGTAGACAGGAACATTTGCTGGGGCAAGTCCATTTATAATGGTACTTGCCCATTCTTGTAGCTAATTTTAACAAACATTTTGCAAATCAATTCAAACAAAAGTTTAGTAAACATTATTTTATTAAAATCTATGTAAAATTTAAAAAACTGATAATAAAAGTAAAAAACAAAACAAAAATTCACATAGGAAGAAAATATTACATATATTTTACTTAAAAAACACTTGAAAATTTACTAAATTAATATATTATAAATAGTGTATAGATTATACGGTAAATCATTAGGAGGATAATGTTTATGAGAAAGAAGATCATGAGTTCTTTACTGGCTCTAACAATGGTAGCAACACTATTTACAGGTTGCGGCGCAAAAAAGGATGGGGGAAGTGCAAATGAATCTGGTAATAAGAACATTGATAAATTAAGTGTTTACTTTGTTCCTTCAAGAGAGCCAGCAGAAATTGTTACAGCTACAGAACCATTAAAAGAGATGTTAAAGACTGAACTTGCGAAAGAAGGTTATGACATTGCTGACGTAGATATTACCGTTGGTACAAGTTATGAAGCAGTTGGTGAAGCATTATCTGCAGGTACAGCTGATATTGGATTAATTCCAGGTGGAACCTATGTATTATATGATGATGGTGCTGAAGTTTTATTAACAGCAACTCGTGATGGTTTAAATAAAGATTTTGATAACGCGAAAGATTGGAACGATGGAAAAGCTACAGAAGCATCTACAAATCAAGCAGTATCTTACCGTGCATTAATGATCGCTGGCCCTTCTGAAAAAGGACAAGCATTAGCCGCAAAAGTAAATGCAGGTGAAGAGTTAACTTGGGAAGATTTAGATGCAGTAAATTGGAGTGTAATGTCCTCCTCTTCACCAGCTGGATATATCTATCCTTCTTTATGGTTACAAGATAAGTACGGTAAGGGAATCACTGATTTATCTCATGCAGTTCAATCAGATTCTTATGGTAGTGCAATGGCTCGTTTAGCAGCTGGACAAGTGGATGTCTTATTAACCTATGCAGATGCAAGACGTGACTATGCAGAAAAATGGAGTAGTGAATATAACCGTGCTGCTTCTATTTGGGAAGAAACAAATGTAATTGGCGTTACAGCACCAATCTTCAATGATACAGTATCTGTTAGCAAGAATTCCGCTAAAATGGATGATGCATTTAAGAAAGCTATTCAAAATGCCTTCATTAACATTGGTAACACAGAAGAAGGTAAAAAAGTAATTGCTATTTACAGTCATATGGGTTATCAACCAGCAAAAGATTCTGATTATGATAATGAACGTGCTGCACAAAAGTTAATTCAAGAATTAAATCAGTAATCTGCCTATAATAGATTACTATAGAAACGATAACTTAGAAGAAATCAGGGATGAGAGTGTACTACCTTATCCCTGAATTTATGTGGAGTTATGGGTAATTACGAAGATAAGTAATAACCCCTCATTTTGGAGGTATTTATGATAGAATTTAGACATGTAAATAAGGTTTATCCCAATGGAGTACGAGGGTTAGATGATGTGTCACTTAAAATAGAACAAGGTGAGTTTGTAGCGATTATTGGATTATCAGGAGCAGGAAAATCTACGCTAATCCGTTCTATTAATCGTATGCATGAAATTTCATCTGGAGATTTACTTGTTAATGGTGTAGAGGTTAAAACCTTAAAAGGAAAGAGCTTGCGTAAATTTAGAAGAGGCATTGGAATGATATTTCAATCCTTTAACTTAGTAACGAGAACTACAGTTATAAAAAATGTTTTAACAGCAAATGTTCCTGACATGTCTTTTATTAGAGTTCTGTTTGGTTTATTTACAAAGCAGCAAAAAGTAGAAGCGTTAGAAGCACTAGATAAGGTAGGAATTCTTGGAAAGGCATATAACAGAGTAGATCAGTTATCGGGTGGACAGCAACAGCGTGTTGCTTTAGCACGTACGTTAGCTCAGAATCCTGAAATTATATTAGCGGATGAGCCGGTAGCAGCGCTAGATCCTGTGACAGCAAGACAGGTAATGAGTGATTTTAAAAAGATTAATGAGGATATGAATATATCTGTTTTAATCAATATTCACCATGTTGAACTTGCACTTGAGTATGCAACCAGGGTAATAGGAATTCGTTCCGGTAAAATCGTATACGATGGTCCAGCATCTTTAGTAAACCAGGAGGTACTTACCGCAATCTATGGAAATGAACTTCCAATTGATGTGGAGGAAACTGCATGAAACTATATGATAAGATCCTAAAACCAAAGGAAATGACCATAGCTAACGGTAAAAAAGTATTAGAATACCGCAGCAGAACGCCACTTATCCTAATTCTTATCCTCATTGCTACTGCAATTTCTGTTAAGATTACAGGTTTTGATTTGTCTGTTCTTATGAAGCGAGGAAATGAGTTTTTTGTCATTCTTAGTAAGATGTTTCCGCCTAAGACTTCCTATATGCCAAGTGTGTGGAAGCCACTATTTGATACGATTAAAATGTCATTATTAGGTTCTGTCATTGGAGCTGTACTTGCGATACCATTTGCAATTATTGCCTCAAGCAACATAGTTAAGAACCGTTTCATTTTATGGGTGGTACGTTTATTTCTAAGTATTGTACGTACGGTACCTACTTTAGTATCTGCGTTAATAGCAACTTATATTTTTGGACTTGGAACCTTCGCAGGTATGATAGCGATTGCAATCTTTACGTTTGCATACATTGGAAAACAATTATTTGAACAAATTGAGACAGTAGATATGGGCGCTTATGAGGCTATGGAAGCTATGGGTGCAAATAAATTATCTGCATTTACTACTGCAATTGTTCCACAAGTACTTCCGGCTTATTTATCGACTAGTTTATTCTGCTTTGAAGGAAATGTCCGTTATGCAGCGATTCTAGGTTATGTTGGTGCGGGTGGACTTGGACTTATCTTAAATGAGAAAATTGGCTGGAGACAATATGATAATGTAGGTATGATATTAGTTATGCTGTTTGTTACCGTTATTATTATTGAAGTAATTAGCCATTATTTACGTAAGAAACTGACGTAAGGAGGAAACAGTAAATGAATGATGCAGTTCGAAGACAGATGGAAAAAGAACCAAAAAAGTGGATTTATAAGGTTATGGTTGCACTCATTGTAGTAGCTTTACTTGTTTGGTCAGGGACTACGGTTAAATTAGATAGTATGCAAGGAAGCGGATTTGCGATAGCAAAGAATATTATTTCAGGTATTTTTCATCCTGATTTAGACCTTCTACTTAACTTTACAAAAACAGGTGTTGCTTATCTTTTATTAGAAACCATGTGTATTGCATTTCTTGGTACCATTGTAGGTGCAATTATAGCAATACCACTAGCGTTTATATCAGCTACCAATATTATGCCAAAATGGATTACCTTGATAGGTCGCTTCATTATCATAGCGATTCGTACTATTCCGACTTTTGTTTATGCGTTAATGTTTATTCGTGTAACAGGTGGTGGACCTTTTACCGGTTTGCTTACAATGTCGCTATGTTCAGTAGGTATGGTCTCTAAAATGTACATTGAGGCAATCGAAGATTTGGATACTCGCATCTTAGAATCTTTAGATGCAAGTGGTTGTAATACTTTCCAAAAAATACGCTATGGTATTTTGCCACAATTATTCTCCGATTTTATATCCACAATTATATATCGTTTTGATATGAATCTTCGTGATGCTACCGTATTAGGTTTAGTTGGTGCAGGTGGTATCGGTGCTCCGTTAATGTTCGCTATGAGTTCTTATCGTTGGAATGAAGTTGGTGCGATTTTAACTGGACTTATTGTTTTGATTCTTATTGTAGAATTCATCTCTACGAAGATTCGTGTTAAATTAGCAAGAGGATAAGGGGTTAACATCCCAACTATTTGAGGAATCTAAAATAAAATTCAGAAGGAATTTATTTTAGGTTCTTCTTTTCAATAAAGGGAGTGTGAAAAATCAAGATTTTTCACACACGAATTTGTGCTGTCTCCCAAATTCGCGGGATTGCGACAGAATTGAGGTTTTATGAAAGGAATGTGGTTTAGAATGGAAAGTAACAGAAGTTTAAAGATTTATTTTACCTCGGATATACATGGTTATATATTTCCTACCACCTATGACACAAAAGAGCAAAAGGAAATGGGGCTCTTAAATTGTATTAATAATTTTAAAAAAGATGAAAACACATTAATTATAGATGGAGGGGATTCTTTACAAGGCTCCCCTCTAGCGTACTATTGTCAGAAAAACGAGCCTACTACCTATCCGATGGCGGATGTAATGAATGCAGCAGGATATGACTTTATTACACTCGGAAATCATGATTTTAACTATGGGTATGAATATCTGAATGGATATTTAAAGAAGTTAGATGCAGTTTGTTTAAGTGAGAATGTAAAAGATGAATTAGGAGAATTACCGATTACAACATCTTTCATTAAAGTAATGGGAAATGGTCTTAAGGTTGGATTAGTCGGTATTGTTACAGATTATGTGAACTTGTGGGAACGTCCTGAGAATTTAAAACACATAAAAGTTACAGATCCGTTTCCAAAGATTAGGCAAGCTTATGAAAAGATGAAAAGTGAAGCGGATATTTGTATCTGTATCTATCACGGAGGCTTTGAGGAGGATTTAGAAACTGGGAAAAAACTCTCAAAAACCACCGAAAATATCGGGAATCGTATTTGCCGTGAACTGAAATTTGATTTACTTTTAACAGGGCACCAGCATATGCCATTAAAAGGACAATGGTTAAATGACACTTATATTGCGCAACCTCCTGCGAATGCTTTAAAATATATTGAGATTGAAGTGCAGGAAAGTAAAAATGGATTTGAAATAAGTTCAGATTTAAAAGAAGCCGGTGGAGTTTGTGATGAGGGTCTATATCAGAAACTATTACCGATAGAAGCGCGGGTACAAAAATGGTTAGATGGGCCGGTTGGATTCCTTCCACATCCTTTACTCCCTGATTTCCCACTTTCTATGGCTGTTCATGGAACACAAATAGCTGACTTTTTTAATCAGGTTCAACTAGAGAGTTCAGGGGCACAAATTTCCTGTACGAGCCTTGCAAATGAAGTTGCTGGTTTTAACCAGGAAGTAACCGTTCGAGATGTTATAGCCACTTATCGCTTCCCGAATATTTTAATCGTTCTTGAAGTAACTGGTGAAGTATTAAAACAAGCGCTTGAGAGAGTTGCTGAATATTTTGATATTGACTTAAAAGGGGATCTGTGTATCTCTGATTCATTTTTAAAACCCAAAGTAGAACATTATAATTATGACTTTTTTTCTGGAATCTGTTACAATATAGATGTTAAAAAACCAAAGGGCAATAGAGTAGAGTCCATCAATTATCAAGGAAAACGTATCGAAATGAATGATACTTTTACTTTATGTATGAATAATTACCGTGCAAGCGGTGCCGGTGGATATGAAATGTACCAAGGCGTTAAGGTTGTGAAAGAGATTCAGATCGAAATGCCAGAATTGATTCTACAATATTTTGAAAAACATCCTAAGGTCATCTTACAAAAAAACGGAGAATTCCATGTGAAATGGTAATTAGTAACTACTAATCAACTCCAGAAAGTGGTCTTTATGAAGCATTTACTAGAAAATTCTCATAGGATTTTAACTGGTGGTCATCGTGGGTGTACTTGTATGTATCAAGAAAATACCTTAAAAGCGATGAAAGAAGGGATAAAAAGGGGAGCAGATTATCTAGAAATTGATATTCTGTACACAAAAGATAATAAAATTGTTATTTATCATGATACTTGTTTCAAAGAGACGCTTCCATTGTGTGGGGCTGTAAAGGACTACACTTTAGAAGAGCTTAGAGAGCGCATAGATATCAATACATTGGAGGAGGTCTTAACTTGGGGACGAGAAAATAATGTATTTTTTGGCCTTGAGCTAAAAGAGATACCCGTAACGATGTATGAAAAAAGCAGACAAATGCTACCTTCCTTAATCTCCTGTATAAAAGAACATGATATGTTAGATCAAGTCTTTGTCTTTGGGGCGAACTATAAAGTATTAAAAGAGTTAAAAGTATTGGAAAAACAGATAACCATTGGAATTATAGTTCCTTTTGTACCATTAGATCCAGTTACAATGATGAAAGAGATGGATGCACTTATTTATTTATCCTACGTAAATAACTTAACACCTGAGATTGTAAATAATCTGAAACAGAATGGTTATTACATTGATGGTTCTACAGTGAAAACGAAGCAAACTATGGAACTTGCTATAAGTCTTGGAGTTGACATGGTAGAAGTAGATGATCCAGATCAATGGAAGGATGTTTTAGATAAAAAAGAGAATAGGAAAGTGGGTGTGTAGATGGCAACCTTATTAGATATTGCAAACCTGGCTGGGGTGTCAAAGTCTACCGTATCAAGGGCGTTACGAGAAGACCCAACACTTGATATTGGGGGAGAAACAAGGAAAAAGATATTTGAAATAGCAGAGAAGTTAGACTATAAGGTAAAAAAAGAAAAGTTACTGACAGAAAGGCCAGTGTTTGTAATTGTTCATAAAGACACCCACTTTATCAATCAGATAGATAACGCATATTATTTTTCTGCACGTACCGGTATTGAAGAAATCTGTTATCAGAAAAACATACAATTTTCTTTTATACCGATTGGATTTTTAGAATCATTTACAAAGCCTGTGGATGGCGCATTACTTTTAGGAAATTTTACAAAAAAGCAAGTTGATTTTATATGTGATCGGTTAAAAACAGATAATATTGTATGTTTGTCTAAAATGAATTACTATCCGGATAAGATAGACTGGATTACCTATAATATTAGTGATTGTGTTACCATGGCAATGAAGCATTTGTACGATTTGGGCCATAGAGAAGTTGCCTATTTTGGTGGATACGATGAAGAAGATACAACAGAATCCTATAGTAAGCTATACTATTTTAAAAAATTTATTAATGAGCATAGTGATGTTAAGTGCTTGGGAATTATGGAAGGAGAACATGGTTCAGAAAGTGGATTTCAGATGATGCAATCGTGGTTCGGGCAAGAGAAACCGATACCTCCTGCAATTTTTGTATCAAATGATCCAATTGCGATTGGAATTAGCCATGTTTTAAATGAACGAGGAATTACAATTCCTTCTACGACTTCAATGATTTCAATCAATGGAGACAGCCCGGGAAAGATTGCGTATCCGCCTCTTACAACCATTGATATTCACACATATGAAATGGGAAAAGAAGCAATAATAAGTTTAGAGGATCGATTGTTGTTTAAACGTAATTTTACTAAAAAAATAGAGGTACAGGCAACACTAATTTGCAGAAGTAGTGTAGCGGTGAAAATAAAATAAATATTTTTTAAAGATCAATAATTTTAACTTTGATTGTTTGTCCTTTGAAATCAATGATTTTGACTTTGGTTGTTTGTTCTTTAAAATCAATGATTTTGACTTTAGTTATTTGTCCTTGAGATCAATGGCTTTCGATTTTAGTTGTTTGCCTTTGATAAATTGAATGAATAATTCTCCTATCCTATTGGAATTGCATCATAATAGAGGTATACTTATAGAAACAATATTTTATTTCCTGAGGAGGATATGAATGAAAGCAAAGAAATATGGGATAATTTTCAGCCTTTTAGTCTTTATCATATTAAGTGTATATTCAGTAAAAGTACATGCTGCTGAAGATGCAATTCCCTCTATTCAAATCAAAGTTATTCTAAATAAAGATGGTTCTGCTATCATTACAGAAGTTTGGGAAGTGAAAGGGGTATCCAGTGGTACCGAATATTATAAAGCACTCAATAACATGGAGGGTAGGAAAGTACATTCCTTTTCGGTACGTGAATCCGGAAGACTTTATACCGCTTTGGATAAGTGGAATACAAAACTTTCAAGAGAAGAAAAAAAGGGTACTAGTGGTATTTTAAAAAAGTCAGATGGGTATGAGTTGTGCTGGGGAATTGGAGACTATGGTGATCATACTTATTCTTTGCAATATACGATAGATAACTTAGTACAAAATTATGGTGAATATGCAGGTTTTTATCATCAGTTTATTTCAAAACTTTCTAGTGCCCCAAAAGCCATAGCGATATCAATTCAAATGGAAGATGAGGCCTTTAATCAAGAGAATGCCCGTATTTGGAGGTATGGATTTGATGGGAAGGTAGCAATTCAAAGTAATGGAAGCCTAACAGTAATTTCAAATAAGGCATTAGCTGGTAAAGATTATGTCAATGTTCTATGTCGCTTTGATCAAAGACTCTTTCCAAACGCTGCTGTCGCTAAAATTTCTTTTGAGGAGCTACAAAACACTGCCAATGATAAGGATATAAATCCATTGATAGTGGTTTTGATTATTTTTGGGTTTATTGGTGGAGGTATTGGCTTAATCGGATTTTTTTATTCAAGATTTAAGCTTTCTGATAATACCGTAGTTCGGTTACCAAGCACTAAAAAAATAAATATCAATTACTCCATTCCTTTTGGTGGGAATATTCCTGCAATTTATGCTGCCCTTAAATTACTTCGACAAGGAATTTCCTATAATCAGCTTATGGGAGCCTATCTAATTCTTTGGCAAGAAGCGAATTACATTAGTATTGATAAACGAACAAAAAAATCTAAAATGGAAGAATCTATCCTATTTAAATCAGAACATATTTCAGCAACTACAATCGAGCTATTATTATTTGATTTATTAATGGAAGAAGTTGATCACGATAATATACTTTGGTCTTCTGATATTATTAAAAATGCAACTAACATTTCTCAAAAACTAAAACTATGGGAAAAAGAAGTTAATAACGAGGGCATAAAAGAATTAAGTCGGTTAGGTGTGGTAGAAGAGAATAAGGGTACAATACGATTTACTAGCCAAGGCTTTGATAAAACTATCATGATACTAGGCTTAAAAAAATATTTATCAGAATTAACTAATCAAAGTGAGGAAGTTAACAACGAATTGTGGGGAGACTATCTAGTAATTGCAGCGATGTTTAACATGGGTGAAAAAGTACTAAAAGCCTTTGAGAACATTGATAAGTCCTATTACAATGGCTTTGTAAATCATTATGGCTGTAACGCTTACAGTATGTTCTACTTTATGAGTATGACGAGCCACATCAGTAATAGTACTGTGATGAATGCGGGGGGTACAGGTGGTTCCACATTTTCCAGTGGTGGAGGTGGCTTCTCCGGCGGCGGAGGAGGCGGTAGTCGCTAACGTTATTCACAATTTGTTATACGCGTAATTTTTATAAGTCTGGACATTTTTATAAGTTTGAACATTTTAATAGCTTGAACATAAATATATAAAGCCGCAGTTAAAGTACTGCGGCTTTATATATTTTAATTGTTTTATGGAGAAGTCCATGTAAAAAATACTTGCTTATTTTTTAATATATATTACGTTCACTGACTTAGTAAAGAATTTCGCTACCTACATTTTAATGTAAACTGGTTTAAGTCATAGATAGCTAATGACTTTTCTATTTGAGTTACATGTTCAAGGACATTTTGAAAACCATTTTCACCAAATTTTTGTTCTTCAATATCTTCAAATTTCTCACCTAATGCACGGAAGGTATCTGGCGGTGTTAATTGATGAAAAGCTGGGAAAATTACCGTATCTTCACGAGCAGAATGAGGCTCATACATTTGTATAAATTCTGACATTAGTTGTAAAAGACGTTTCTGATATATTTTTATTCTTTTTAACTCAGATCCTAAAATAGTTAAAATTTCATCTGTTGCACACTTTGCTGCTTCATGCTGTGTTAAAAGTATTTGTATGAGTTGTTTGTATTTCTCATGTTGAGATAGTATCGGGAAAACATAATCTTGTTCTAATACTTGGTGATATTCAATTATAAATCGTTTTACAATAATGGTTGATTCACGGATACAAGAATAGATAGGTTCCGGAGTATAGATATCACTTACAGTCATTCGGTCAATAATGTCTTTATATATTAAAAGTATACGATGTAACAAACCATGTTCCCTCATTAAATCTTCAACTGGTGAGATCTGAACCTGCTGATTCGTTTTGTCCATTTTTTGCTCCAAAACATCACTCGCCTTTTTTGTGTATAAATTATAATATGTAAGTAGATGGATTTCGTGAAAGTAACGTAATATTCATTTATTCTAGAATCAGCTTTTCGAGCATACCGGAGTAATGGTTCATATTAGATTCCTTGCAACCATCAAAATTACATAAGAAAAGCACAAGTAAATTTCGGTCGCTTATTCGTACGATTTTTGTACTATAACCTGGAGCATCGCCGCCATGGCAAGCATAATTCCCGTTGATAAACCAACCCATAGCGTAACCAGATAATACTGGTCTAAATGACTCTTTTAAAAGCTCATTACATAATATTTTTTCTGTATATAAGGCCTCATCCCATTTGCATAGGTCAGCCGCAGTGGAATAAATTCCCCCAGCTCCTGCAAAAGAGGTAGTTATTGTTGTTAAGTTCTCTTCCCATTTAGAAATGCGAGGAGATTTATATCCTATGGCAAGATTTGTGTCTGTCGGGTTAACAGGAAGCATCGAGGTTCGTTTCATGTTAAGAGGTGTGAATATGTTTTGATTCATATAATCTACGAGGCTTTGACCTGATACTCTTTCAATTAATTTACCCAAGACTATGTAATTTGAATTGCAATATTCAAACCTTTTTTTAGGCGGCTGATAATCTGAAAGAGTTTTAATAAATTCATAGGAATCCTCACTGGTTGTAATAGCGGTCTCGTGCCATTCCGGTTTACACCAATATTCCGGCATTCCAGAAATCATGTTTAGCAGATCTCTTATTATTAAACCTTTACCATTTATAAAATCAGGTAAATACTTAATTGTGTTATCGTCAATAGATAATAAGCCTTTTTGTTCTAGTTGTAGTACACAGACAGCAGTGAATTGTTTTGTTATCGAACCAATATTGAAAATCGTATCTTCATTTGCATTCTTCTTTGAATTGAAATCGGAATATCCAAAACCTTGTTGAAATATAATTTTATTTCTGTCTTTAACTAGTATGTAACCATTGAAGTCTTGAAACAGTGGATTTTCATCATATAATTTGTTTATTTTATATGATAGCTCTTTGTTCATATTAAATCCTCCTTGCAAGTTTTTATTTTATTCTAAACCTTGCCCCAAGGATAAAGTCAATATATTTATTACAATTAATTTCCAAATAATTTACTTCAAATCAAAAAATAAGTTGTGGGTAATTCACTACAGCCATAAAATCTGTGTAAGAGATTCTTCTAGTTTTGCATTTTCCAAGCAGGTTACTCTAGATAAAAGAATAGCCCTTTCCTGTTCTGTAAGCTTGTCTTGAATTAGCGTTCCTTGTTTCAAGGAGGATATCATATCTTCAATTAGCTCCATATTATATTCTAAAGAATCTACCATACTTTGGAGTTGTGTATGCTTTTTACGAAATATAGTTGCTATTTCATTATTACTGATGTCCCCATTGACAAACAGGGATATTTCACTCAAGGAAAAGCCAACTCTTTTTAGATTTAAAATTACTTCCAGACGACTTATCTGATTCGGACTATAATATCGGTAACCGCTTTCACCATCAATACTGGAGGGCTTCAGCAAACCAATTCGGTCGTATATACGTAATGTTTTTGTTGATATATCGAACATAGCGGCTACTTCCCCAATTTTAAAGCTCATTTCTGTAAAATTAACTGATTTCATATCCATCTTAATACTCCTTATGAAAATGATAAATTTAATAAGCTAAGATGCTTTATTAATATATTGGTATTATTTATTTATACATGGCGTAACCTCATGAAAATAATTCCATTGCATATTAATAAGCCGTTTCTAAATAGTAATATATTAACTTCATGAGTTCGTTGTTTTAATGTGTATAATATTAATTTGCATTAATTATACCATACTTTACCAATATCAACAGTTAAACATAATTTTAAAGGTGTGGAGTAGAAGATTAAATATACAAAAGAGACTTTCGATATTTAGAATGCAATTTCAAGATAAATTCATAGTCGATGATTTATATTTAGGTTATTACCTATAGTTAATACTGGATATCGTATTTCAGGGATTTGTCTACAAAGATTATAAGTGGAATTTTATGATACCTGGAAATATGAATGCATCGCAAGATGATTATACTTTGCTAAACACATACGCTATAGAAAAATACAACATGGAAGCAGTAAACAAAAAGCGATACCGATTTTGAAGAATCGGTATCGCTTATCATAATAACTTTTTACTTTGATTTAAAAATCTCACAGGTCTTCCTGCATGCAGCGTCCGTAGCCGCGCAGCCACCAAGTGCAGTTTCTCTTAATTCAAATGGAATCGAACGCCCCACAGCCATCATGGTGTCCACCATCTGGTCAAATGGAATGAACTGTACTATTCCTGATAATGCCATTTCTGCACATACCAGTGCATTGGCAGCACCTATAACATTACGGTTCTGACAGGGATATTCCACCAGACCGGCTACCGGATCGCAGACAAGCCCTAAGAGATTTGATAATGCAACAGTAGCTGCATCCAAGCACTGCCGCGGTGTTCCGCCCATGATTTCTGCTGCCGCTGCCGCTGCCATTGCAGAAGCTGCACCGACTTCAGCCTGACAGCCAGCCTGTGCTCCAGCTACGGTAGCGTTCCTCATAATCAGATAACCAACCGCACTTGCCGTAAAAAGACCATCTATGATCTGATTGTCATCCAGGGAAAACTCTTCTTCTAGAGCAAGTAGAAGTCCAGGTAGCACCCCGGAGCTTCCTGCCGTAGGCGCCGCCACAATAAGTCCCATCGAAGCATTCACTTCTAAAACGGCTAGTGAATAGGTAATCGCCTTGGACAGCATGCTTCCGCAAATGGATTTTCCTGATCTCCTTCTGTCTCGTACCTTTGCAGATTCTCCCCCGATTAGTCCGCCAACGGAAATCACAGGTTCATCCAGTGGTTTGTGGCAGGCTTCTTTCATAATCCGGTAAGCTTCCTTCATACGGCCAATGGTCTCTTCTGGACTGGAACCGAACTCGCTGGCTTCACGTTCCCGCATCACATCTGAAATCCGATAGTGGTTTTCCTCACATAATTTCAGCAATTCATTTCCTGATATAAAATCCATAAAAGCCTCCTAAACCTGAATAAGCATAACATCTTCTACTTTTGGATGTTCCCTAAGCTTTTCCAATAATTCTCGTGGGATTTCCTCATCAGATTCCACCACAGAGTAAGCAGTAGCACCTTTCCGTTCCCGGAACAAACGCATGAAAGCGATATTTACATTGCGCTCACTTAAACTGGTAGCGATATATGCCACCATTCCGGGATAGTCATGGTGCCGTATAACCAATGTGGAATATTCTCCGGTAAAGTCTACATCAATGCCGTTGATTCTGACAATTTTAATTTTACCGCCACCCAATGAGACGCCTCGGACCGACATGGTTTCAGCCTTTTCTCCAGATATATGAATATCTACTGTGTTTGGATGCACTTCTGTTTCTTTTTCATCCGCACGGAAGGTATACTTCAGTCCACATTCATCCGCTAGCTGGAAGGAATTCTTAATTCTCAGATCATAAGTCTCAAATCCCATGATTCCAGCAAGAAGCGCACGGTCAGTTCCATGGCCTTTGTAGGTCTTTGCAAAAGAACCATACAAAACAAACTCAACTTTGCTGATCGGCCCATTGAACATTTTTTTAACTAGAAGAGCAATCGCCACAGCACCCGCGGTATGTGAGCTGGATGGCCCTACCATATTGGGGCCGATTACATCAAAAATACTGATAGACGGCATAAACAGTAGTCCCCCTTTCGCAGTCAGTTAACTTTTTTTATCTTTTTTAATATATTTATGGTAGAACATATCGACCAGTGCGCTAATCGCATTATCTCCGGATACGTTACATGCAGTACCGAAGCTATCCTGAGCAATATACATTGCCTGAAGAAGACTGGCAATATCTGAAGCTAAAGGTATTCCTACAATCGGGAAGAATGGAGTCGCTGTGAAGATGGAACCACCTGGAGCTCCTGGAGACGCAACCAGGGCTATTCCTAGTACACAGATAAATGGGAACAGGGTAAGGAAGCCATGAGGCATGCCGTAAATGAGCAGGGTTGCGGTCACACAGCAGGTAATGGTAATCATAGAACCAGCCATATGAATATTTGCACATAGAGGAACTACGAAATTACGAATTTCTTCTGAAATACCATTGCTTTCTGCACATTTGATATTAACCGGAATCGTAGCAGCAGAAGACTGGGTACCGATCGCAGTTAGGTAACCAGGTATCTGGTTCTTCATCATGGTAATCGGATTTCGTTTTGTCATTAAGCCTGCAAAGGTAAAGGCCACAATCAGATAGATCAAATGAAGAAGTATAACAATCACGAATACCTTCCAAAGCACGGACATAATCGCAAAGGTAGTTCCTTGATAAGTCATCTTAGCAAAAGTTCCACAGATATACAAAGGAAGAATCGGAATAATCACACGGCCAAGTACCTTTGTAATAATCTTAGAAAAATCTTTGATCACATTGTAAAGAGTATCTCCAATCTCTTTGCCACGCATGGCGCTGATGCATACTCCCAGTACAAAGGCCAGAACAACAGCGGATGTCGTTTCAAGTAGCGGTGTGATCGTCAGGGAGAAATATCCGTCGATGACCTTGTCACATGCTGAAGCAACTTTCGCAACAACCCCTTCATTCACAAAAGATGGGAAAAACTTACTGGAAACAGCATAAGATGCGCTTCCCGCCAGCAGCGTAGAGGCATAAGAAATCGCTGCGGTAAACGCTAGCAACTTTCCGGCTCCTTGAGATAAGTCTGCAATTCCCATAGTAACAAAAGCCACTATCATAAGTGGGATGATAAACATTAAAAACTCTTTAAACAAATCCGATGCTGTAATCAATATTGAAGTTACAAAACTAGGGCAGTACATTCCGACTAAAATACCAATGGTAATAGCAATAATTAGCCTTGGTACTAGACCCAACCCCTTCTTACTCTTTTTACCTTCCACCATATCAATACCTCCCTTTCAATAAAAAAAATTTCATTATCTTTACCAATTGGCTGTAATTTATTTTATCATAAACACAACCAAATAGCAATATAATTTCTAATAATTCGACAAAAAAACACAGATTATTTAGTTAAAATGCACAAATAAACTGGAAAATTTTACGGATGATACCTGGAAACCCTTGACAAAAGGAAGATTCAAATGTTATAATCCAAAAAAAAAGAAGGATGTGTTTTGATGTCGGCTTTATCTGTTAATATGGTTTTCAACTGAATATAGTTGAAAAGGTGCATTCATGATGGGGATACCTCCTTTCTTTGTATTGCCCTTTTATAAACATACCTAACAGATTGCTTTATTCCTTTCATCATTATTGCGGGACAGGTGTGACTTGTCTCGCTTTTTTATTCATGACATGGGAAACTTCGCGAAGCGTGCTTTCTCTTGTTTTGATTTCTTATACCCGCAAGGAGCATTCTGCACTTTTACAGGTGTGGTATGTTTTTTTGCGGGTATTTTGCTTTCGGAATGTAAGTTAACATTCTGAGGATAAATTAACTTAAATAGAGGATGTAGAGTGGAAAATCAAGATTTTTCAAACTCGAATTGTGCTGTCGCCTAAATTTGTATGATTGCGACAGAATGGAGGATTTATATGAAATTTAGCTCGGTTCGTTATGCATAGCAAAGGCTAGTGCATGGCATCAATAAATGATACTTGTATAGCCTTTGCTCAATCCTAAATTTTATACTAGGAGGAGCTTAATGAGCTATATCAAAGCAACCGATGTGTTGCCAGAAGAAATTATCGAGATTATTCAAAATTATATTGACGGTGAATATATTTACGTTCCAAGGAAAGAAAATAATCGTAAAGGCTGGGGTGAGAACACCAAGAGTAAAGATATGATTATCTTAAGGAACTTAGAGATTTATGAAAAATACAAAAAAGGAGCGCAGATTGGTCATCTTTCGGAAACTTATTATTTATCGCCGAAAAGTATACAAAAAATTATAGCAAAGTTAAAACTTAAGAATCAGTAAATTTAATGATAATAACAATCTCAAAGGATTGGTATGCAAAAATGAGGATACAATCTCAAAGGATTGGTAAGCAAAAAAAGTGTCATGTATTAATGTTACGTGGCGCCTTTTTGTTTCTGAATTGTTTCATCGGTTGCAGTTATAAGGGCACAGATTTTATAATATTACTTGAAAAGAGAAATGTGTTTCCTAAATTTGTCCCTTGTTAGGAGGTAACTAAGGTGAAGAAGAAAAAGACAAAAGAAATAAATAAAACAAAAGATTCACAGAAAGAAGTGATTCAAGGTACTGTTGTAAATATCTTAAATAAACAAGTCAAAGTATTATCGGAAGGTAACATAATTACTTGTCTGATCCCTGGTTCTTTGTTAACTAGCAAAAACTCTTTAATAGTTGGGGATCAAGTCGAAGTGGAGCTAACTGGAACCGATCAATATAGATTAAACCATATTCATACAAGGACAACAGCGGTATATCGTGGTAACCGAAAAAGCCCTGAGGAAGATATTTTAATAGCAGCAAATGTTCAGTGTCTTTTAGCTATCGTTACTGCTGATTATCTTCTTCATCAGGCCGGTTATATAGAGTCCGCAATCATAGCTGCTAGACGAGCTGGGATACAAGTGGGTGTATTTATTAGTAAGTGGGATTTGATTGGAGAAAACACTCAGAATCTGTTACAAGAGAAACTAACTTACTATCAAAGTACCGCTGACTTTGTATTTGTTGGCTCTGCTTGTGAATGTCAAGAAGAATTAATAAATAAGGTAGAAGGTAAAACTGTTGTAATTATTGGTGATAGATCATGTGGTAAAACATCTTTAATCCGAAGTTGTTTAAACGAATTAGCGATAATTGAAAAGTATCAGAGGAATATAGCAAGTACCTATAACAGTGATTTACATGCTGGTTTTAATGGAACATTGTGGATTGATACACCTGGATTTCGCGATTTTGCTTTACAAGGAATAACAGAAGAAGAACGAGGTGATGTATTCCCTGAGATATCGCAATTGACGAAAGGGTGTTATTTTAGAAATTGTACCCATGTCCACGAAGATGGGTGTCAGGTTCTAGAGGAGTTACGAGCAAAAAAAATAAGAAGAGATCGATATGATTCCTATCAAAAGATGATTGGTACGAAAGCTACATCAGATACGGAATCAAAGTTAGATTATCGGCGTGCTGCCTGTACAGAGTGCTTTCCATGTAAAGTGTGTGGTGCGTTTGTAGTACCAGATGGGGCCGGAAGCCAACATCGTAATCATTGCCCAAAATGTTTATCGAGTATACATGTAGATATTGAACCAGGCGATCGAGCATCTTTGTGTCAAGGGATAATGGAACCGGTCAGTGTGTGGGTACGTAAGGGTGGTGAATGGGCAATAATCCACAGGTGTAAGGAGTGCGGTGATTTAAGCTCTAATCGTATCGCAGCGGATGATAACCCAGCTCTTTTAATGTCGATAGCTGTGAAACCTCTGGCTATGACTCCTTTTCCACTTAATAAATTAGAGGATATATTTAAGCAGTGATATGCTTTTTTAGAATATTTTTCACTGATCGTGTTAAGGAGACGTTTTCAATCTGGTAAGAAATAATTATGTAGATACAAAATGTATATAATAAGAAGATCCCTTACTTTTCGTTTAGAAAAGTAAGGGATTTTGTATGTTTAGGATAGAGAAAGCAAATGGTATAAATAGTAATAATTCATTGCATGAATAAAATATTTACATAATTAATTTGTGGAACAGATAATTAATCAGTAGTACTCAGCCCGACTATAACTTAAAATAAATTTTAAACACCAGATAGGTCTATGTTTTAGGAAAAATTCTCACCGAAAGATATAATAATTTATGTTGTAATAAATTGATAAGGTATTATAATTAGATTAATTTATTTAGGACAGGGAAAAGCTCGCGAAGCGTACTTTTTCTTGTTTACAGTTATATAAAAATAGAAAGAAGGGGATTGTATGATTGAAGAAATTCTAGAGTTTAATAAAGCCTTTGTCGAAAATAAAGGATACGAGAAATATATAACCAATAAATTCCCACAGAAAAAAGTTGCAATTGTATCTTGTATGGATACTAGGTTAACGGAATTATTACCAGCTTCCATGGGACTTAAGAACGGAGATGCAAAAATAATAAAAAATGCAGGTGGAGTTATTTCACACCCTTTTGGTAGTGCAATGCGAAGCTTGCTTATAGCTATATACGAATTAAGTGTTAGCGAAATACTAGTAATAGGGCATACGGATTGCGGAGCTAGGTATACGGACAGCCAAAAGATGATAGAAAAAATGAAAGGACAAGGAATAACACAAAATAATATCGATATGATGAAGTATTGTGGAATTGACTTTGATTCTTGGCTGGGAGGTTTTGTAGATTTAGATGAATCAATCAAGAAATCAGTTGAATTGATACGTAATCACCCTTTAATCCCGGAGACGGTAATGGTATATGGATTAATAATTGATTCTGAGACTGGAGAGTTAAGTAGAATTGTTTAGCTATAAGAACTAAAATTCAAAGTGTTTATGAAGGATGAATTATTAAAGTATGTTACCACTAAGGAGGATCTTGGTGTGATAATTATTAGTTATAAGAAAATGAATTAGAATGAAAAAAGAAATAAATGAAAATGAATTAGAGTGAAAAAAGAAATAAATGAATATGAATTAGAACGAACGAAAAAGAATAAAATGAAAAGGAATTAGAATGAAACAAATTATACTTATACCGCAAGATGTGGACGAATCAGGGAAAAATTATTTACAAGAAAAAGGATATGAGCTTCGTATTTTACAAGACAGTTCAATAGAAAATATCTGTAATAATATTGGTGATTGTAGTGGTCTTTTACTTCGTACTGTACCTTGTACGAAAGAGGTTTTTGATGCGGCACCTCATTTAAAGGTAATCGGTAGACACGGGGTGGGATATGATAATATAGACATCGCTGAAGCAACAGCTCAAGGCATTAAAGTTTGTTACACTCCATTGGCCAATGCTAACTCGGTAGCTGAACACACTATAATGCTACTATTAGCTTGTGCTAAGAATATTGTAATAGCGGATAAAGAATTAAGGCAGGGCAATTATGAAATCAGAAATCAAATGCCTGGTATTGATGTCTTTGGTAAGACTTTAGGAATTATAGGATTTGGAAGAATTGGTAAGAGTGTTGCAAAAAAAGCTGCATTAGGATTGGGTATGAAAATTCTTGCTTATGGACGTGGACTAGAGATTAAAGAAGTACCAGATTATGTAACGATAATAAAAGAAGTGGATGAGCTTATTCGTCAATCTGATTTCATCTCGTTACATATGCCCTATAGTAAAGAGATGCAAGGTTTCATGGATTCTACGAAGTTATCGCTGATGAAACCAGAGGCAGTTTTAATTAATACTGCAAGAGGTGGTATCGTGAATGAGGATGATTTATATCATGCACTAATAAATCATAAGATAGCGGGAGCAGGACTGGATGTTTTTATAGATGAGCCGTTTAAGGAGACGTTATCAAACTTATTCCAATTAGATAATGTTGTTGTAACACCTCATAGCGCTGCGTTAACAAAAGAAGCCATGGCAAGAATGAGTTTAGATGCCGCAATTGGAATTGATGAAGTATTAAGCGGTAAAAAACCTTCTTGGCCGGTGAATTGAGACCGACCCTGAATTTAAAAATTAAAAACCATGAAAAGTTACAAAGGTGAGTATATCGACCTTAATAACATTTCATGGTTTTTTCTATAATGTATTATATGTAACAATAAATCATAAATATTTCATCTGAAATAGATATCAGCATCACAATAGTCTTACTTGCAAATTTTCTGATTCGTACGCTCATAATGATACTGTCTATTTGTTTGAACAATATAGAATAAGGTGGAACGTATTTATTGCATTGTTTATATTGAGTTTAAGACCAAATGAAAAATTTGTGCTATACTTTAAGCATATACATCTGTGAGGTGGTATTTCCTATGAAAATAAAGGACATGTTTACAAAAAATATAACAATAAAAAAGAGGCTTGTGATTTCAAATATCCTGATGATTCTCGTTCCGGTGGTAATCACTGCGTTCATCGGGTTTGTGTGCGTAGGCATCATCTGGGTTTCCGTCACACATGGGATGGGGCTTGGGTTTGAGGATAGTGAGGACTTCTACAACGCTAGCCGTAACATTACTATGATCATCGAGAAATCACTGGAGAAAGGTACACATATTAATTTAGCCGAGGATCTGAAAGGAATCAGCGAAATGCTTGACAAAAACGCCCTGACGTTGTTTGTGGATTTCTCTGGTGAAAATCTATACCGGTACGGGCATACAACCGATGCCGATGGAACACTTCTAGAAGCAGTGGAAGTATTGGGTGGCGAGGGGTTCGTTTCCAACGGAAGCCGGGAGCTGTATATCCAGCAGTCTGAAATTGACGGCAGTGCCTATCGCATCGCCCTTTTTGCCAGCCCTTCGGAGCTGTCATACAATACCCTGAAAGTAGCTATCGTGTTATCGACCATTATTTTGCTGTCTGTCGTATTCTTTTCCATCCGGCTCACGAATCGATTCCTAACCAAATTCGTTTTTCAGAAGATTGAGCGACCGCTGGACATACTTTCAAACGGAGTGATGCAGATCAGCAATGGGAATCTAGAGCACCGCATTGATTATGAATATCAGGATGAGTTTGCACCTGTCTGTGCTGATTTTAATGAAATGGCCGCCCGGCTCAAAGCTTCGGTGGAACTGACGGAGCAGCATGAGCAAAGTCGCAAAGAGCTTCTGGTCGGCATTTCCCATGACCTACGCAGCCCGCTGACCTCTATCCGCGCCTATGTGGAGGGGCTTTTGGACGGCGTTGCAAAAACACCCGAAGCCCAAAGAGGATATCTGGAAATCATCAGGAGCAAAGCCGAAGACATCGACCGCATGCTGACCAAAATCTTCTTATTCTCTAAAATGGAGCTGGGCGAGTACCCGGACAATCCGGAGCTGCTGTACCTTGACGATGAGGTGCGACAGCTTGTACGGGCATTGGGTACAGAGTACGAAGAAAAGGGGTTAGTTCTCTCTGCTGGCGATCTTGTTCCGGCCACCGTGTCGGCCGATCCGGATCAGCTCCGGCGTGTGCTTACCAACATTATGGAGAATAGCGTAAAATATAAAACAAAGGACGTGGGCACCCTGACCATTTCCTTGCAAGAGGAAGACAGTGGGTACCGCCTGTCTCTTTGTGACGATGGACCTGGTGTCTCGGAGGCTGCATTGCCCCACTTATTCGAGGTATTCTATCGCAGCGATCCATCCCGACAGAACCCTCATCGTGGTAGTGGCCTAGGTCTTGCCATCGCAGCCAATGCGATACAGCGTATGAAAGGAACTATAGAGGCAAAAGTCAGCGGGAATGGCGGTCTGGAAATTGTGATCTGCCTACCGAAAGCGGAGGTATAACATGGGAAAAATATTGATTATAGAAGATGATGCAGCGATTGCCGCCATTGAGCGGGATTATCTTGCGATTGACCATTTTGAAGTAGAGATTGCGCTGGACGGGAGAAGTGGTATGGAAAAAGCCTTGCAGGGCGGCTTTGATCTGATTCTACTGGATTTGATGCTTCCAGGCATCGACGGTTTTACCGTTTGCTGCAAGCTACGAGAGACGCTGGACATTCCGATACTGATGGTCACAGCCCGGCGGGAGGACATTGATAAAATACGCGGGCTAGGGCTTGGTGCAGATGATTACATTGAGAAGCCTTTTTCTCCAAGCGTGTTGGTAGCAAGAGTTAAGGCGAACTTGGCGCAGTATGCCAGATTGAAGAAAACGGATAGAACCGCACCAATACAGCTCAACATAGGCAGTATCCGCATCAACACCGATACCCACAGGGTCTATGTGAATGACATTGAAATTGATTTAAAAAATAAAGAATACGAGCTTTTGCTGTTTTTGGCGCTCAACGCGGATGTGGTATTCAACCGGGAAACGCTTTACGAACGCATTTGGGGTATGGACGCCATGGGGGACAACGCCACGGTCGCTGTCCACATTAATCGGCTACGGGATAGGATTGAGGAAGATCCGGGCAATCCTCGGTATATCCAGACGGTTCGTGGTGCGGGTTATCGGCTCAAGGCGTAAGAAAAATATAATAAGTTTTCCATCTCATCATATTTTATCCATAGTTTAACTTGAGGATAGGTGTAGTTTAATCTGCTTGTTTATACTGGCTCTGTACCAGAAAGCAAGCAGATTTTTTATTATGAGACTTTTTAAATTATTTTATCTCCAGTTTATATACATGCAAACAGCAGTTTAAATATGGTAGATACAATGAACACAGAAACTTGTAAGGAGGCAACACCTATGATACAAACAGAACACCTTTCAAAGACTTACCGAAATGGCTTTAAGGCTGTCAAAGATTTAAATCTTCATGTGAACAAGGGCGACATTTTTGGATTTCTAGGACCGAATGGCGCGGGAAAGACCACAACCATACGAATGCTTGATGGGTTGCTTGAACCGACCGCCGGACAGGTTTTTATCGACGGCATGGATGTCAATAAGCAAGCATTGGAAATAAAGAGGCTTATTGGAGTTGTACCAGAATCTCACGGATATTATGACTGGATGACCGCAAAAGAATATCTGCAATATTTTAACTCTTTATTCGGCGGAAACGAAGGGGACGTCTATCTCGAAGAGCTGCTCAAAAAGGTGGGGCTTCGAGAAAAAAAGAACGTGCCGGTAGGCGAGTTCTCACGCGGAATGAAGCAACGTTTAGGTATTGCAAAAGCCTTGGTAAACCATCCGAAGATTATTTTTCTTGATGAGCCGACTCTGGGACTCGATCCAAGTGGGCAGAGAGATATCCAGCAGCTTATCCGAGAAATTAATCTGAATGATGGCATCACTGTTTTCATCACTTCCCATCTGCTTAAGGATATTGAGGTACTGTGCAATAAGGTCTCCATTATCAAGGATGGAATCCTTGTGGAGCAAGGCAGTATTAAGGAACTTCAGGGAAGATATGTAACTGCTTATACGATCCTGCTTCAAACAAATGACAACGATTTGGCTCTGTCGCTCATTCAAAGGCTCGACGGTATTAGCGATGTATCAAAAGGTGAGAGACAACTTGTCGTGCGGCTTTCCGAGGGACTTGACGCAAACGAAATTAGCACGGTCAAGCGGAACTTGGCAGGCACCGTTTTCACAGCGGGCATAGATATCCGGGAAATGACGCATAAGACCCTCAGCATGGAAGATATCTTCTTCAAGGTGACGGAAAGCAGTCAGATTGGAAGGGAGGCGGTTCTATGAACAGTCACATCATCAAGAAGGAATTGCGTGAAAGTCTCTATGAAAGCAAGGGGCTTTGGATGATTGTCGCTTCGACGTGTATTTTATCTGGCCTTTGCTTGATTACGGTCTTCAGTAAAGAGGGCTCTGTGTTGGCTCAAAGTGATATTCTTCAGTACGCCATTAAAGCGGCCATGTTCGTGACTCTCATTGTCTCCATTGTGCTGGGTGCCACCTGCTTTGTAACAGAACGTGAGGGCAATACGCTGGAAAGCCTGCTTTTGACGCCCATCTCGAAACTTAACTTGACCATGGCAAAATACATCGGTGTTTTAATCATCGGTACCGTCCTGTTCGGAGTATCCATCCCTTATCTCATTGCCATTGGCGCCGGATCGGGGTTGACTGTAAGCGCTTTGCTGATTACATTTGGTGCGGGAGGGATCCTGCTTTTGGCCTTTACCGCAGTCTCCGTTGCTCTGTCTATCTTGATGGAAAGTTCCAAGGCATCGCTTTTGACTTCGATGTTGATTTTGCTTATACTGGCTTTTCCTGCATTCATTCAGAGCCTGTTCAAACTGTCACCGGTGGGGTTGTTTTTTATTCAGATCGACCCTGTCGTTTGTTGCTTAAAAATGATGACTGCCATATTAATCGACAAAACATCCATCTTCTCACTCGCTGGCTACATGATACCGCTGGTAGTCTTTGCCGCACTTGCGATTGCCCTGCTTGTACATACAAGCAAAAGAGTATCATTAAAAGGGGGAAAAACAATATGAAAAAGATATGTTCAGTCATTGTCTCCCTGCTGATTTTAGCAAATTGCGCTGTTCCTGCTTTCGCAGCGACCAATCCGATTGCACAGAATATAGGAGTAGAGATTACCTCTCCCACCAGCATTGAAGGTAAGCCAGTTTATAACGCTGATATAGAAATCACGGTGAAAAATATGACCGACCATGAAATAAGTAACCTTATTTGCTATCTCATGATCGTGGACTTGGGCCGTGATATGACCTATCCTGTTGATGAGTTTGGTACCGAAGCGTATCAGACGAGAAGTATCACTTCACTTCCCGCACATGGAGAATGCATAGTAGTGATACCTGTCAAAATCCTCTATGTGGGGCACTTCCAGTTCTCAGCCTCGGTCACCGACCTTGAGAATAACCATACTGTCACAGCCGACCCACTCAGTGTTAATATGATTGCCGTCTCTGAACTGAATAAGCCGTTGGTCGTATCGGTTGCGGTTGTTATTCCTTTACTGATTGCCGGGTATGTTATCTTGCATACCAATCATAGGAAAGGCAGTAAAAAGCACAATTAAAAAACATATAATTTTTGGAGGTAAAAATTACAATGCAAAAAACGAAGTATGAGGTAATGCTAAATAAGGTGCCGGAAGTCACCATTTTCTTTTGGATCATCAAGGTCTTGTGTACCACGGTTGGCGAGACCGTATCGGATTTTTTAAACGTAACATTAGGGCTCGGCTTAAATGTAACCTCGGTTGTCATGGGTGTACTACTGGCGGTTGCTCTTGTTTTTCAGTTTCGGGCGAAAAAATATATGCCCGGATTGTATTGGATGAACGTTGCATTACTTAGTGTATTTGGAACGCTTGTGACAGACACGCTGACAGATGCACTCGGATTGCCGCTTGAAATCAGCACGGTAGGGTTCTCCATTTGTCTGCTACTTACGTTTTTAGTCTGGCATCATTATGAAAAAACATTGTCCATTCACTTGATATATACAGTGCGCAGAGAAGCATTTTACTGGCTGGCCATTCTTTTCACTTTTGCACTCGGAACCGCCTCCGGTGATTTGATGGCTGAAGGGTTGGGTCTTGGCTATTTACCTACCGGTATCATCGTCTGCGCGGTTATTATCTGTGTTGGAATTGGATACAAATTGGGACTTGATTCGGTTTTGTCCTTCTGGATTGCGTACATTATGACCCGGCCTTTGGGCGCATCATTGGGCGACTTTCTTTCCCAACCAAAATCGAATGGAGGACTTGGACTTGGAACGACTTCAACAAGTGTTATCTTCCTTGCTGCAATTCTCGCAACAGTGGTGTTCCTTATCGTAACCAAAAAAGATATTCGGGAGTTGAGTACTTCGGATCAAATGCCGACCGGCGAAACATCAAGCAAGAGTAATCGTCGCGTGTTGATACAGACAATAGCAGTCATTTGCATATTAGCGTTGCTCAGTGGAAGTGGATATGTCATCCGACAGGCAAGTCTTGCAAACAATACAAACAGCTCGGTATCCTGGTCGGATATGTCGCAGTTTGTAACTATAGAGGAGGATGTGCTTGTGCTTGTGAATAATGGTGACTTTTCAGCGGCGAAAACTCGTGTCAAAGATTTGGAGACCACTTGGGATCAATCCGCTGCTGTGCTGAAGGCTGCAGACAAAGAGAGATGGAAACAGGCAGACTCCGGAATTGATGCGGTTTTGCATGAGATTCGGGCAGGCAAACCGGATATGGACTCAAGCAAAATAGCATTGGAAAACTCAATGAATATGTTTAAATAGAATTAAAGGGCTGTTGCAAAGTTTAATAAAGCCTATGCTGAAAATAGAGGATACGAAAAATATGTAACCAACAAATACGAAAAACCATGAAATGTGCAAAGGTGAGTATACCAGCCTTTAAAACATTTCATGGTTTTTCTATTATGTATTATATGCAACAATAAATCATTAATATTTAATCGGAAAATAGATATCAGCCTCACAATAATCTTCTTTACAGATTTTTTGATTCATACGTTCAAAATGAAACTGTCTAGTTGGCTTGAAACTCGTTGTAGGTAACCACACTGTTTCAATCACTTCATAGATCTCAGACAATAATTTCATAGTTAAATCCTCTGGCGAGTGAAGACCAACATAGCGAAAAACCGCATAATCAGAGCGTTCAATCGTCTGACAAGTAAAGATAGAATTGAAATCAAAAGACTCAGACACTTCAACACTAGGCATGTAATAATCTGCTGTATAAAAATCATGGTAGGTAACCAATCCATAATACAAATGCTCGTTTATTGCATTTTGAAGGAGATACCGTTTATTATAATAAAAATCCATGGCACTTGAATTTGCAGTTGCGGTATTATAATTTTCTATGTGGTTAATCAAAGTTTTGATACCCGCAAGGTGAAACTTGGGCATGGTACAATACCATGGGGTAATGACAATTCCTTTTGATATATCATTAAGCAGGCTGGTATCAATTCTTGGAACAATGGGAAGTTCACAGTTTTTCTGACGAAAGGCTGAGGGAGTAAGACCAAAAAGTTGTTTAAATGCTCTTTCATAACTTTGTTCATATTCAAAATTATAATCATAAGCGATATCAATAATTTTAAGTTTATCATCAAGTAATTCATTCAGGCTACTAGTGAGTTTTCTTCCACGTACATAAGTAATTAAAGGAGAGCCTGTTATTGCTTTAAATATTCTGTGAAAATGAAACTTTGAAATACCTATTTGTTTTGCAATCTCATCTAATGATAAATTTGTTTTCAAGTTATCTTCAATCAGAATTACAGCATCTTCTATAAGCTTTCGATTTGCAATGTTCATATTAATCCCATGCCTTTCCAGAGCCTGCAAACATTGAACTGTGAATATATTATTTGCAACATGAATTGAAATTCACTTTGTGAAAAAACTTTGTTATTCACAATAACTACCCCAAAAACGAAAATTAAGGTAAAATAGCAAGAATTGTTCAGTAAGCTTTTATTAAGAATGATATACTATGGGCAGCGTTTTGTCAAAATATAGTAAATGGGAGGATGCAGATACATGAAACAATTTCCTAAGACAATCATTATAGTTGCTATCTTAATATTCGGACTGACAGGGTGTAAGAATAATTCAAAAGCACCAGAGAAGGAAGTATCTAGTGTGACACTAGGCAATCCGGAAGATAAAGATAATCAAGAAAACAAGGATGATCCGGAAGTTAAAAATAATCAAGACGTAGATCAAAATACTAATCAAGAAGCCAATAAGGAAACTGGCCAAGAAGAATTTGAATTAAAAGAAGGTACAATAGAATCAGTTACTTATAATTCCAAAGCTATTGCAGAAAATCTGATCAAAGAAAATACAGAAAAAAAGATACATATCTATTTACCACCATCTTATAATGAAAGTGAAAAAGAATATCCAGTTGTTTATTTTTTACATGGCTTTGGTGATTCAGCATATGCTTTTATCAAATTGGCCCAAAGAGGATTAGATCCGATATTTTCAGAAGATTCCTCCAAGGAATTTATTATGGTTGGAGTGGAAGGAACGAATTCAGCAGGTGGCTCTTATTATGTAAATTCACCAGTTATCGGTAATTGGGCAGATTATACTACAAAAGAGGTAGTATCGTATATTGATTCCAACTACAGAACACTTGCAAATGCTGAGTCTAGAGGAATCTGCGGATTTTCTATGGGAGGGTTTGGAGCTTTAAATTTAGCATTTCTCTATCCAGATGTGTATGGAGCGGTTTATTCGATGTCTCCTGGTGTAGTGGCGAAAGGAGATATGGATGAAGTTCTTGACTCTTGGAAAAGAGATTCCGGATTTTTAAGGGCATATTCCTATGCTTTTGCATACAATACAACACCTCCATATAATACTACTCCCCTAAGAGATGGTTCGAAAACAGACAATGCTTTAATAGAGCGCTGGGAATCTGGATATGGTAATTGGAAGGAAAAATTAGATGCTTATTTGGCATTAGAAAAGCCCCTTAGAGCAATTGGCTTATGTTATGGAGAAAATGACAATTACAGTTGGATACCGAAAGGGACGAAGTATCTTTCGGATCTTTTAAAAGAGAAGAACATTGAACATACCCACTTTACATTTTTAGGAGGACATAGTTTTCCTGGAAATGTAATCGGCGACCATTTGCTTCCTTTCTTTCAGGAAGCTCTAGTATGGGAGTAATTTAAAAATGCAGTTTTAGGAACTGAATATTATATTTATAGCAAGAAAACACTTCTGATTCTCAGAGGTGTTTCTTTTATTTCTGACAAGGAAATATTATCATGGCGTGTTTTTTCTTGTTAAATGATGGTATCAGATAGATACTGAAAGACTTTTACAAAGATAATGACATTAGCTAAAAATGAAGGATTTAATTATGAATAATAAGTTAATGTCTTGTTGTATTGCTACAATAGTAATTTAGTCATTGATTAATTATTTTAAATGCATACCTTATTCTAGTGATATTTAATACGCTTGAAATAATAAAAAATCCTTTTGGAAATAGTGAAAAATGCTTAGGAAATAGTGAACAAATTCTTTAGAAAATAGTAAAAAAGTACTCTTGAAAAAAGTAAAAAAATACACTAGAAAAAAAGTAAAATAATACATTAGAAAAAAAGTAAAATAATGCACAAAAAAAGTAGAAAATATTATCCATATATTTAAATAAATGTTGTAAAATACCAGATGAAATGATAATATAAAGAGAATTTGTGTAGCTAATGGAAATATTCAAATTTGGGAGGATTTTTGAATATTTATTATTATCTCATGGGTATATCATTATAGAAAAGTTTATAATCTCGAAAACTGCGGAGGAAAATATTAAATGAAGAAAATGTCTATCAAGACAAAATTGTTATCTAGTTTCATCTTATGTGTCTTTATATTGATTTTTGTAGGTGTTACTGGAACTAGTGGAATGAAATCTTTGAATAACAATGCTAAAGAAATGTTTCGATACAACTATAAAAGTGTATCCACTCTTTATCAGATAGAAGAGCAACTATTTCTTGCTAGATTGGAAATAGATAAGGTATTAATGTATGGAGATAATGAAAAAACAAAATCTGCCATAGATAATATTCATTTTTTGGATATAGAACTAGATAGTTTAGTAAAAGAGTATGGAAATTTAGATCATTCGTCTGATATAAAAGATAGGTTTGAAAGTTTATTAGCTTCCATAGAGGAATATCGACTCATAAGAAGTGATATTTTGACACTTGCTAATAGTACTAATTATGCAAAAGCTAAGGAAGAGTTACCTCGTATCACGGTAATAAATGATAAAATATATGACGAACTACATTCTCTAATATTTGATGCGCAAGAGAATGCAGATGTGAAAAATGATCATAATAAGAATACTTATAATTCTTTGAGAACATATATCATAGTAATTATCGTTGTTGGAGCAATAATAGCTATATTGATTAGCTTAGTAATATCCTTATCAATAGCGAAAAAGATTAAACAGATGCTTATATTAGCTAGTGCACTTGGTGAAGGTGATTTCACGATAAATACACATGTAAAGGGTCAAGATGAACTTGCGAAATTATCAAATGCTCTTAATAGTGCTAAAGAAAAATTAAGACTTTTAATAAAAGCTATTATGGACCAAACCCAAGAGGTTTCGGCTTCAAGTGAAGAGTTATCTGCTACTCTTGAGGAGATGACAAGTAACTTTACGCAAATTGATGCGAACGTATCTACGATTGTAGGTAATATTCAAGAAATTAATGTAACTACAGATGAGTTATCTGAAACGGTAGATCAAGTGGATTCTGGCATATCTCAATTAGCTTCAGATTCTACGGAAAGTAATGTTGAAGCAGCTAAGATTAAGAATAGAGCTGTCGAAATAAAAACTAGAGGTTCCAAATCAAAAGAATTAGCGGATAAGTTAAGTAAAGAAAAGAACGATATGATTTTAGAAGCAATTGAACAAAGTAAGATTGTCGAGGAGATTAAAGGTTTTACAGAATCCATCGCTGAGATTGCGAATCGTACCAATCTTCTAGCACTTAATGCTGCAATCGAAGCAGCTAGAGCAGGAGAACATGGTAAGGGATTTGCGGTGGTAGCGGATGAAATCCGTTCTTTGGCAGAAAAATCTACAAGTGACGTTAATAACATACAGAGTGTGGTATCCAATGTAAAGGATGCGGTTACTAATCTAACGATTCACTCAAAAGATTTACTTGATTTTATTAACGGTCATGTTAGGGAGGATTATCAGTTATTGATAGATACTGGGGTTAATTATGAAAATGACTCCATCTATGTAAGTAATTTATCGAATAGCATTGCTGCAATGTCCGAAGAATTGAATGCATCAACAAATGAAATTGCTAATGTTACACAAACCATTACTTCTAATATAAAAGATACATCCAATAATTCAGGAGAAATGTTAACTAGCATAAATCAGATAGCAATTGCGATGGATGAAGTTGCAGAAACTGCACAACATCAAGCTCAAATTGCAGAGAAGTTAACTCAAATGATTTCACAATTTAAAATATAATTACGAGTTAGAAAACAAGGGATAAACAGTAACCTAATAGTAAGACACAGAAAAAGAAGTTGTGTTGAACTATTAGTGCACAGTTTATCCCTTATTCTTTTAAGACAAAAAGGAGCATGCGCTCCATAGATTGACTATTCAACTATGGAGCATAAGCTCTTTTTAAACATCTATCTATTTATCTTTTTAAACATCTATTAATTTTCCTTTTGTATCGACTTAGCTATGGATATCACATATCTTATTAAGACATAGAAAACCATAATTACTGCAATGATTTCTTCAACCTTAACAACCATAGGTAAAAAGCGGATTGCTTTCCCTTGATTAATTAGAAAAGTATTACTTGACTTTAGAGCAATCGCAGAAATAACTAATGGAAATGTAAAGCCTGAATAACTAGGATAAAACTTTAATTTTAACAATTGAATTAATTTAATGACGGCGAGGACATAGATGAATTGGGATAGTATAAGTAAAAAACCAAACAAAATCATATTCTTCGTATCGAAAGAATTTATGTATCCCGTTAAACATAAGGAACCAGGAGCTGAAAAAATGATTAGAGTTGGAAGTGCTGGTTCCGGTATCTTTTTTATCACTAGGACTCGTTTTCCAATGATAGGTAGTAAAATTAAATAACTTAAGAAAGCGAAACCAAAAGCCCATTGTCCGATGGTTTGGTTAAATGCTTTGCTAGTAACAGCAGCAACAGCAATACCGACATAAACAATAAACCAGCTAGGGAATACTTCCATAATGTTAAATTTTCTAACATATTTCAAAGTAAAATAAATAATCAAAACAATATGAAGTAGTATTGCTATAATCCAAATTCCGTACGCTAACTCACTGTTATAAGATTTTAAATAGGTTGCTAATAGCATAATACCCATGGTATAGGTAGGAAAAACGGAAGCACCAATCGGTGTGGACAAATCTTTTTTTAGACCAGGAAAATCACAAAGAAACTTAAGTGTTGCAATGATAAAAATTATTGTCGCTAATATACCTAATATTGTTCGATAGTTTTCACCATATGACTGCACTAAGTTGCCCAGTGCTACTAGACTGAGCATAACACCTACGATTGGCATAGGGATTTTTTTTAATATACGATTCATTCTCTTTCTCCTATGCTATTCTTCTGCAGTTATAATCCCGTTTTCGATAAACTGTGTTGCAACCCACTGTGCCACTCTACCAGTGATTTCAATACAATGTTGTTTTCTCTCAGGAGACTGGAAGTTATCACCACTCCATTGACGAGTGATTACACGGCAGCATAAAGATTTGTACTCTTCTTTAATATAGTCATGAAGTTCCTTTGCAATTTCAAGCATTTTTGGATCCATTGGTTCTCCGTGAACCCTGCCATATACCATTCCTAGAGCCATCTCTCCACCCGATACAGCACCGCATAAACATTGTGCTTTACCAAGACCAACAGGAAATCCGGAAGCTAATTTTACAACTTCATCAGGATATGGCTTTCCTAATGCATCATTGATAGTTTTTACAACTGCTTCGGAACAAAAAAATTCTCCTTTACTAAAATAATTCTCCGCTGTTTTTCTGATAGATTCTACATACTGTTCTTGTTTTGTGTTCATTTGATTTAACCTCTCATCCTTTCGTTAGCTAGTCAATTGCACTAGCTACATTTATAAGTGCAAGACTTATGTGATTTTTTTTCTGATTTTTTGTAGAAATGACGGAAATTCAAACTATTGTTACTTAAATTTTATTAATGCACATGAATTCTAGCATAGATATACAGTTCGGTAAAATTCATAATCTTTATACTGATGATTCATTTATAGAAAAAATCTATAAATGAATTGATTATGAGGAGATGGTATGTTATATTATGACTGTTGAGGATGATGAACCGAAAGTAGGTATTTAATATGGAATTAAAACAACTCGAGGCATTTGTTCAGGTTGTAGAGCTACAAAGTTTCTCTAAGGCAGCAGAAAAATTATATCTTACCCAGCCAACCATTAGTGCACATATTGTGTCATTGGAGAAAGAGTTTAATACCAAGTTTTTAGATCGTACAACAAAAAATGTACGAACTACTGTGGCAGGAGAGAGATTATATGAGTACGCCAAAGAAATGTTGGCTATAAAGGAAGAGCTGTATCAAGGGTTTGGCAGAGAGTGGAAGGAAGAACAAAGAATCGATATTGCAGGTTCTACTATCCCGTCCCAGTATATACTACCAGAACTGATACATGCTTATCAAAAACAAAATGCGAAGGTCCGCTTTTCCATTAATCAAGGTGATAGTGATCATGTCATTGGAGAAATATTAAAGCACAAAGCAGCCATTGGCTTCGTTGGTATAAAAAGTAAGGATGATAGATTACGTTATATACCATTTTATGAGGATAAACTAGTGGTAGTAACACCCAATGAAACACATTATAAAGAGTTATTAGAGGGTAATTGCTCTTTTGAAGAGCTCATGAGAGAACCTATTATTTTGAGGGAGAATGGATCTGGTACGAAGAAAACAGCAGAAAGATTCTTGGAATCAAAGAATGTAGATATAAAGAAGCTAAATGTTGTAGCATTTATTAATGATCAGGAAATAATAAAAAAATCAGTGAGTAGAGGCATGGGTATTACCATAATGTCAAAAAAAGCGGCATTAGATTATGTCGAGGATGGTAAAATGCTACTTTATGAACCGGAAGGCGATAAGGTAACTAGAAATCTTTATATTGTATATGCAAAACGCAAAAAGTTTGACAGACTAGAAAAAAAGTTTATCGAATTTTGTTGTCAGTTTTATGTACAGTAAATCTTCCTATCTTGACAAGAAGGACAATGCAAGCAGGAAGATTATTAATACTTATAACTCTTATAACCTTTGTGAGAGCACAATTCTTACGTGGTAAAAGAGCGATGCAAATGTGAAACTTCACAGACGCATTTAGGATTGGAGGCAGAATTTATGAAGTTAATAAAGACAGAGGATGCAGTTGGACATGTATTATGTCATGATATGACTCAAATTATAAAAGGGGTAACAAAGGACGCTATCTTTCGTAAAGGACATGTTGTAACCGAGGCGGATATACCTGTTTTATTATCCATTGGAAAAGATCATTTGTACGTGTGGGAAAAAGAAGAAGGAATGATTCACGAGAATGACGGTGCGGAGATACTATGCTCCATATGCAAAGGTGATCATATTGAAAGAGGCAATGTAAAAGAGGGTAAGATAGATCTTTTTGCGGAGTGTGATGGACTTTTTAAAGTAAATATTGAGCTTTTAAATAAGATCAATTACTTAGGAGAAATGATGATAGCTACCAGAAACGGTAATTTCCCAGTAAAGCGTGGTGACAAACTCGCGGGTACTAGAATCATACCTCTTATCATTGAAGAAGAAAAAATGGAGAATGCCAAAGCGATAGTTGGAGATGAAAAAATCCTTGAAGTAAAGCCTTTTATTCATAAGAAGGTCGGAATCGTTACTACTGGTAATGAAGTATTTTACGGAAGAATCGAAGATCAATTCACTCCAGTTATTTTAAATAAATTAAAGGAATATAGTACAGAACTAGTGGAACATGTAATTTTAAATGATGATCATGAAAAAATTACGGAAGCTATTGTTAACCTAATCAATAAGGGTGCAGATTTTGTTATCTGTACAGGCGGTATGAGCGTCGATCCAGATGATAAGACTCCTCTTGCAATCAAGAATACAGGAGCTGAAATTATTACCTATGGAGCACCAGTTTTACCGGGAGCAATGTTTTTATTATCTTACTTTAATGGTGATATTCCTGTGGTTGGACTACCTGGCTGTGTTATGTATTCAAAACGTACCATATTTGATCTAATGTTACCAAGACTAATGGCAGGCGAGAGAATTACTTATGAGGAAATTTCAAAATTAGGACATGGTGGTCTTTGCTTATCTTGCGATATCTGTACTTTCCCTAATTGTGGGTTTGGTAAAGGAATGTAGGAAGAAAGAATAGAATGGAGAAACAGATGGATTTTACTCATTTTGATCATAATGGCAATGCAGTAATGGTGGATGTTAGTGATAAGCAGATAACAGAGCGAGAAGCGGTTGCCATAGGAAGAATTAAAGTTAGCAAAGAATGTTTCGAGGCAGTAAAACTTGGTACAGCAAAAAAAGGTGATGTTCTTGGTGTTGCTAGAATAGCAGGAATTATGGGCGCTAAGAAGACTTCCGAACTGATTCCGTTATGCCATGTACTAAACCTTACGAAAGTATCCATAGAGTTTCTCATGATTGAGGATAGTCTTGAGATTGAAGCTTCTTGTACTGTAAAGGTTTCAGGAAAAACAGGCGTTGAAATGGAAGCTATGACCGGAGTAAGCATTACCTTATTAACGATTTATGATATGTGTAAAGCTATTGATAAAACGATGGAGATTGGTTCTATTTATCTTGCTGAAAAATCTGGCGGGAAAAGTGGGCATTTTAGCAACCGTAAAGATTGATAAGAATAAGCACAAAAAGTAAAGTTCAGCCAACAATTTGTGATACTCTACAACTTGTCAGGCGTTATACAAAGGCGCTAAAGCGTTAGAATAGAGGTTAGAATGATTGACCAATATAAAAGATCAATTGATTATATGAGAATTTCAATTACAGATAGATGTAATTTAAGATGTACTTATTGTATGCCAGAAGATGTAGAGAAGTTAGAACATGAATCTATATTAACGTACGAAGAGATTCTTCGAATCTGTAAAAGTGCTTCATCACTTGGAATCCGAAAGATTAAAATCACAGGTGGCGAGCCAATGGTTCGCAAGGATGCAGTTAAATTAATGGCAAATATAAAAGCAATCCCAGGTATAGAATTTGTTACTTTAACAACCAATGGTGTACTTTTAGAAGAACACGTGGAGGAGTTAGCTAAGATTCCTCTGGATGGTGTGAATGTTAGCCTTGATACGTTAAATACAGATACTTTTAAGAAAATCACTAGGAGAGATGAGTTTCTTAAGGTATGGAATGGCATACAGAAATTAATAGAAGCTGGTATTCCTACTAAGATAAATTGTGTTCCTCAAAAAGGTGTGAATGAAGAAGAATTAATGGATATCGCAGAATTAGCGGTTAAGTACCCTGTGGATGTTCGCTTTATAGAAATGATGCCAATTGGCTATGGCAAAGAATTCGAGCCAATAAAGGGTGAAGAAATTAAAAGTAGAATTGAAGCAAAATATCCAAATGTAGTCAGCCAGAAAAAGAGAAGAGGGTTTGGACCGGCTGAGTATATTACTTCTAATGAGTGGATGGGGAACATTGGATTTATTAGTGCAATCAGTCATAAATTCTGTTCTTCCTGCAATAGAGTACGTTTAACTTCTAAAGGATTCCTAAAATCATGCTTATGCTATGGTGATGGAATAGATTTAATGGAAGCTTTACGAAGTGGTGCTTCGGATGAGGAATTAACGAGCTTGTTATCAAAAGCAATTGAAAAGAAACCATTGGAACACAACTTTGAAAGGCATACTCATGGCTCCAATAGTCAGGTGCAAGATCAAGATAATATGGAAAAAAGTGAAATGTTTAAAATAGGAGGCTGACACGAATGGGAAAAGTGAAAGCAATATGCATAAGCGAACGCCGCGGTACTCAAAAGCATTGTATAGAAAAAGCGGATTTTACAACAGACTGGGGTATTGTTGGAGATGCTCATGGTGGAAATTGGCATAGACAAATTAGTTTACTATCCTTTGATAAAATAGAGGATTTTAGAAAAAAAGGCGCTGACATAGATTTTGGAGCTTTTGGTGAAAACATTGTAGTGGAAGGCTATGATTTTAGAAGCTTGCCAGTAGGAACGAGATTCCAGTGTAATGATGTAGTACTTGAAATGACCCAAATCGGGAAGGAATGTCATACACATTGTCAGATTTATCATAAGATGGGCGACTGCATTATGCCAAGAGAGGGTGTCTTTGCTAAGGTTATTGCGGAAGGTACTATCAGTGTTGGCGATGAAATGAAGATGCTAGAGCCAAGGGAAGATAGACCGTTACAAGCAGCTGTTATTACCTTAAGTGATAAGGGATTTAAAGGAGAAAGAGAAGATAAAAGCGGACCTCTTCTAGCATCTATATTAGAAGAGCAAGGTTACGAGGTAGTGGAATCCATTATTTTACCTGATGTACAGTCCCAAATTGAGAAGGAATTAATTAGATTATCCGATGGAAGACAGGTGGATTTAATCTTAACAACAGGAGGAACCGGATTATCCGTAAGAGATGTAACTCCAGAAGCAACACTAGCTGTTGCGACAAGAAATGTACCAGGGATTTCAGAAGCAATTCGCGCCTATTCCATGGGGATTACTAAAAGGGCAATGTTAAGCCGTGGTGCTTCTGTGCTACGTAATTCTACATTAATCATTAACCTACCAGGTAGTCCTAAGGCAGTGAAAGAAAGTATGGAAGTTATTTTATCGGAGTTAGATCATGGGCTTAAGATATTAAAAGGCTCTGCATCAGAATGTGCAAGATAGAGAGTAATCCATAATATATGAAAGAAAATGAAAGATAAAAGGATGAGACAATGAAAAAGAGTATTTTAAGCATTATTTTAGTGATCAGTATGATGATTCTAGCTGTGGGATGTACGAAAAAAAACGATGCTGGTTCAAAGGATGATGGTAATAATACCGGAAATACCAATCAAACAGAAAATCAAGGGAACAAAGAAACAGATACAGAGGAACCAAATACAGAGGAACCAAATCAAGAACCAATCACAATTTTAGTGGCAGCAGCAGCTAGTATGCAGCCATCCCTAGAAGAATTAAAGTCTATGTTCCAGGATAAGTATCCATGGATTACCGTAGAGGGTACTTATGATAGTTCAGGAAAGCTTCAGACCCAAATTGAAGAAGGATTGGAAGCAGATGTTTTCCTATCCGCCGCTATGAAGCAAATGAACACCTTAAAAGAAGAAAATATGGTAGATGAAGATACAATCATTCAACTATTAGAGAATAAAGTTGTACTTATCGTTCCAGAAAACGTAGAATCCAAGGTTACAAGCTTTGATGATATTTTAAATGCTGAAAAGATCGCAATTGGTGATCCAGCTAGTGTACCTGCAGGTCAGTATGCGAAAGAAATCTTTGATAACTTAGGAATCTTTAGCAAGGTAGAAGAAAAAGCAAGTCTTGGTACAAACGTAACTGAAGTATTAAATTGGGTTGCAGAAGGAAGTGCAGATGCAGGTGTTGTATATGCAACGGATGCAGCGACAACAGATAAAGTTGTTGTAGTAGCAAATGCGCCAGAAGGAACTTTAAAAGATCCTGTAATTTACCCAATTGGTATTGTTAGCGCCTCACAGAAGAAAGAAGCTGCGAAACTTTATGTAGAATTCCTTCAAAGCGCGGATGCAAAAACAATATTTGAAAAATACGGATTTTTAGCTAAATAGTGTAAAAGAACGGTGTTCTTTTACACAGAAGTTTGTGCTAGCGTAATCCTCGGCACAAACTTCCAGCCTACTACAAAACGGACTTGTTCTACATTCACTTTGTGGTAACAGATTGGAGATTAACATGGATTACTCACCTATTTTGGTTTCTCTAAAAACTGCATCTCTTAGTATAGTGATTACTTTTTTTCTTGGAGTTGCTGCAGGGAAAATGGTATATGCTATGAGAAATGAAAGAATAAAAATTATTATTGATGGTATATTTACCCTTCCTATGGTACTACCACCTACGGTAGCGGGATTTTTCCTACTCTATATATTTGGTGTAAAACGTCCCATCGGTGAATTCCTGCTTAACCAGTTTGCATTTAAAATTGCTTTTTCCTGGTGGGCTACTGTTTTAGCGGCAGTAACCATATCTTTTCCATTGATGTATCGATCAGCCAGAGGAGCCTTGGAACAAGTAGATATTAATTTGGTTTATGCAGGTAGAACGCTTGGGATGTCAGAATGGAAGATATTTCGAAGTATTATATTACCAAATGCATTACCGGGAATACTATCCGGAGCCATCCTATCCTTTGCAAGAGGACTGGGAGAGTTTGGAGCGACTGCTATGATAGCAGGCAATATCGCTGGAAAAACACGTACGCTCCCAATTGCTGTATATTCGGCAGTGGCAGCAGGTGATATGAATCTAGCATATCGTTATGTTATTATTTTAGTGTTAATATCTTTTATTATTATTGCTTTTATGAATTATTTGTCGTTTAATAAAGGAAGAAAATAATGGCCTTAGAATTCTGGTTGAAAAGTTAATCTTTTCAACCAGTTGTTATACATTCCAAAAGTTAAAATCATATTAGGCGTTGATACGCCGGAATAAAGGTTAAGATGAGTTTAATTGTTCATATTGAGAAAAAATTAAAAAATTTCACCTTAAAGGTTGATTTTGAATCAAGAGAATCCTGTTTAGGAATTCTCGGAGCCTCCGGATGCGGTAAAAGTATGACGTTAAAATGTATTGCTGGTATTGTTACCCCGGAGAAAGGTTATATTGAGCTGAATGGAAAAGTTCTTTTTGATTCTGAAAAGAAGATTAATCTTGCCCCACAACAGAGGAAGGTAGGTTATTTGTTTCAAAACTACGCGTTATTTCCTAATATGACGGTCTATGAGAATATTGGTGTTGGAATAAAAGCGTCTAAAAGAGATAAGGATAGCATAATTAAAAAAATGATTGAAAGTTTTAAGCTTACGGGTTTAGAGGATCAATATCCAAGTAAGCTCTCAGGCGGACAACAGCAAAGAGTTGCGCTTGCAAGAATGCTTGCATACGAACCAGATGTATTGTTGTTTGATGAACCATTTTCAGCGATGGACAGTTACCTTAAGGAAGAACTACAGATCCAATTGCAAGATTTATTAAATGAATACCATGGGGACTCAGTTATGGTCACCCATAGCCGAGATGAAGTATATCGTTTTTGCAGAGACATCATTGTACTTGACAGTGGGAAAATATTAGAAGTTGGAGAAACGAAGAAAATTTTTGCGAATCCACGAAAAGTTCAGTCTGCAAGGCTGACTGGTTGTAAAAATATTTCTCGTGTGGTTAGAATATCTGAAAATCAGGTGGAAGCACTTGATTGGGGATGTAAGTTAACCGTTAAGTCCCCAGTACCGGAGAAAATTGCTTACATTGGTATAAGAGCCCATTCTTTTAAAGAATGCTTCGATCCTAAGGATAAGAGGAATCTATTATCATGTACGGTATATAAAATTGCGGAAGCCCCTTTTGAGTGGAATGTACTGGTGCAGATAGAAGATAATACGAAGGATACTAAGAAAGATATGAAGAAAGATACTAAGATGGATACAAAGACAATTAGTAGAATTAAGTCGGCTGATAAAATATGTGTAGAAGAAAAGAATCTTTTCAAATTGACCAACCAGAAAGACTCTGTTATCTTGTGGAAAATCAGTAAAAGCCAATTGAGTAGTAGTTTTCGTGAAAATGCTCCGATTTACCTGACAGTATCCCCAGAAGATATCCTTCTGCTGGAATAATTTTATATAAAGGAAAGCTATAAGGATGAAATGAGGATGATTCATTTCGCGGGAATGAAGGAAAACTTACGCTTGATTGAAGGAAAACATGCACAGGAATGGAGGAGAAAAATGGGTAAGAATATATATAGTGAAATATTAGATAGTGTTCATAATGGAAGAAAAGTTTGTATGGTTTCTAATCTTGTTGGAGAAGATGGGAAAATCGGTACTGATTTAAATAAAGAGTTGGTTTATTCCACTAATGAAGATATGGTAATTCAACAATCCTTAGAAGAGGGAGTGCCACAGTTTGTAAAACAAGGGGAAGCTAAAACGATAGCAGAGCCTTTTTATCCAGAAGAACGTTTAATCATTCTTGGAGGAGGCCACATAGCCATTCCTCTTGTAGAATTTGCAGCAAAAACAGGTTTCCAATTAATACTTATAGATGATAGACTTTCGTTTGCCAATACGGGTAGGTTTCCACTTGCTAAACAGGTTATCTGTGATAATTTTGAGCATGCACTTGGCGAATTAAAGATAAGAGAATCGGATTATGTAGTGATTATTACACGAGGTCATCGCTATGATAGTACTTGTTTAAAAAGTATCTGTCAGGGAGAAGAACCAAGCTACGTTGGTATGATAGGATCTAAAAGACGGACCGCTATTGTGAAAGAAACACTAGAAACAGAAGGATGCGATCGTAATCGATTAAGTAGGGTTCATACACCAATAGGTTTAGCGATTGGAGCTATCACACCAGAAGAGATAGCAATTTCTATCTTAGCTGAGTTAATATCACATAAGCGTTTAGGCGCTTTAGATACCAAAAAGAGAAATTGTTCTGATATGGATTATGAAGTACTACAAGTATTATCAGAGGAATCTGATGTTCCAAAAGCAATTATCACCGTGGTCCATACCAAAGGATCTGTACCAAGAGGTGCTGGAGCTAAAATGATTGTTTACAGAGATGGTATGATTCTTGGAAGTATAGGTGGAGGTTGTAGCGAGGCTGCAGTAATAGGGCAGGCAAGGCAAATGATAGGTACTAATACGTTTCAATTAGTTGATATTGATCTAACTGGAGATGCAGCCGAAGAAGAAGGAATGGTTTGCGGTGGTATTATGACTGTATTAATTGAAGATTATATATTGACTTCTTTATAAATATCAAATCATTATTTTTTGTAATTGAAAAGTTTTTTTCAACTTATTTCTGTTAAGTAGTATAATGCACATAACGATATGTACCTAGAAACATTTTTAAAATGAAGGTACGGAATTACCCAAAATGGTTAGGAGCTAAGGAAATGGAAAAAGAAATAGTTTTTTGTAAAGGCGGTGGCTGTACCGCAAAACTAGGGCCAGAAGCGTTAAAGCATGTGCTTGATAAAATACCTAAGGCTAAGGACCCTAATCTGTTGGTCGGTTTTGAAGGGTCAGATGATGCTGCAGTATATCGGATTTCAGACGATGTAGCGATTGTACAAACGTTAGATTTTTTTCCTCCTATGGTGGAAGATCCTTATATTTTCGGACAAATAGCAGCTGCCAATGCGTTAAGCGATGTCTATGCTATGGGTGGAGATGTAAAAACAGCCCTTAATATTGTATGTTTTCCAGAGAAGATGGATTTAAATATTTTAGGTAAGATTTTAACTGGTGGCAATGAAAAAGTAATGGAAGCAGGTGGCATCCTTGCAGGTGGCCATTCTATTGCAGATGTGGATGTAAAATATGGTCTGTCAGTCACGGGTACTATTCATCCAGATAGAATTTTTAAGAATTCAGGAGTAAGGCCAAAAGATAAGCTTATTCTAACCAAGCCACTCGGAGTAGGAATTATAGCGACTGCGGATAGAGTAGGAGAAGCTTCCGAGGAGGCGATGGATAAAGCAATAAAATCAATGACTACATTAAATAAATATGCTTCTGAGATTATTAGAAAATATGATATCCATGCTTGTACCGATGTTACCGGATTCGGACTTTTAGGGCACCTTCATGAAATGCTACAAAACGAGTATACCGCTGTGATTCAAAGTAAATCAGTTCCTTATATCAAAGAGGCATACGATTATGCAAATGAATTTTTAATTACTGCAGCTGGTCAAAGAAACCGTAATTTTGTTGAAAGCTTTATTGAATATGAAACGGATGATTTTGCTATGCAAGAAATTCTGTTTGATCCTCAAACATCAGGAGGGCTTTTATTTAGTGTAAATCCTGAGGATGCAAATAAGATTCTTGAAGATCTTCATGGTTTAGAGATGCCTTGTGGTATCATCGGAGAGATTATGGAGCTACAAGAGAAGGAAATTATAATTAGGTAACAATTCTTCTGATTTATTAATTAAGGTCTGAAGATTTATCATAGTGAAAAGTATGCATATTGCTGAAATCTGGCTTCTGAAAGAATAAATGATTGAAACATTATGAATCTTTTATATGGAGCGAAGAGTAGTGAAGGAAAGAGGTTATAAATGAAAAAAACGATTGATGCAAGAGGATTGCAGTGTCCTCTTCCAGTTATAGAGACAAAAAAAGTATTAAAAGAGCTTACAGATGGTATGGTTGAAATTTTTGTAGATAACGAGATTGCTGTTCAAAATCTAACAAAGATGGCAAAACAAATGAAACTTAATTACTCTTCTGAAAAAATTGCGAATGATCACTATGCTGTAAGAATTGAAATAGTAGATCAAGCAAAAGAAGGTGTAAATCAAAACAGTAACTCTAGAGAAAACATTCAGAGTAACTCTAGCCAAGATGTTACGTTAGTTTCTACAACAGACCAATGCAACCCAGATACCAGAGAAGAATCTACTATTATTGTATTGTCCACGGATCATATGGGAGAAGGGAATGAGCAACTTGGTAAAACCTTAATGAAAGGCTTTATTTATGCGCTTACAGAACTAGATAAGCTCCCAGAGAAGGTTATACTTTATAATGGCGGGGCGAAACTACCGGTAGAAGGCTCAGATTCTTTAGAAGACTTAAAACTATTAGAAGCTCAAGGCGTTGAAATATTAACCTGTGGAACTTGTCTGAACTTCTATGAAATATCCGATAAATTATCCGTTGGTTCAGTGACCAATATGTACGCGATTGCAGAGATAATGATGAATGCATCAAAGATAATTAAGCCTTAAGAAGTCGAATTCATGAGGTAGCAGGATTTACTAATAATCCTAAATTAAATATACGAAATTAATGATTCTAAATTAGAGATGTTTTATCAAAAGATACAAGTTATAATAAATGTGCTATATGAATGATGCTTAGATAAATAGATTAAGTCTATTGGCGGTATTTTGCTGGCGTACAAAGTAGTCGTGATTAAGGGTGCGAAAGCACCAGAATGGAAGTTAAAGATGGAAAAAATAATTGTTGTCCGAGGGGGCGGAGATATTGCAACGGGAACGATTCATAAATTATATCAAAGTGGATTTCCTGTTGTGGTATTAGAGATTGAAAATCCTTCTACGATTCGAAGAAAAGTAGCATTTTCTGAGGCGATGTATGAGCGTGAGGCAACCGTGGAGGGGGTAACCTGTAAAAGAGCAGACCACTTTGATCAAATAAATGAAATTTTAGCAGAAGGTAAGATTCCAATTATAAAAGATGAGAATTGTGACATCTTAAATTATATAAAACCATTGGCATTGGTAGATGGGATATTGGCTAAGAAAAATCTTGGTACTAAAAATACGATGGCGCCAATCACGATTGCATTAGGACCAGGATTTGAAGCAGGCGTAGACGTAGATGCCGTTGTAGAAACCCAAAGAGGGCATGATTTAGGTCGAATTATATTGGAAGGATTTGCTACAAAAAATACAGGAATTCCAGGAATCATAGGTGGATATGGTATAGAGAGAGTAATTCATAGTCCGGCTACTGGAATTATTAAAAATATAAGCCATATTAGTGATACCGTAACAAAGGGACAAGCTATTGCTTACATTGGAGATACTAAGGTAGAGGCTAGCATTGATGGTATTTTAAGAGGTATCATAAAAGATGGATATCCTGTAGTGAAGGGACTAAAAATCGCTGACATCGATCCTCGAATTGAAGAGAAGAAAAATTGCTTTACCATTTCAGATAAAGCCCGTTGCATCGGTGGAAGTGTACTAGAATCCATCCTGTATTTACGTAGAAAGAAAAACCTTTCATAATAAAGGAGAAATGTAATGATATATTTTGATAACGCTGCAACCAGTCTAAAAAAGCCAGATTCTGTAGCAGATGCGGTTTATGCTGCTATAAAAAATATGGGGAATAGCGGAAGAGGCTCTCATACAGCTTCTTTAGAGGCTGGAAGGGCTATTTATGCAACGAGGGAAATACTTGCAAAACTATTTTGCATTAAGGACGCAAGTCGTATTGCCTTTACTTCAAATGCAACAGAAAGTCTTAATATTGCAATAAAAGGTTTGTTGCATAAAGGAGATCATGTTATCACTACGGAATTAGAGCATAATAGTGTTTTGCGACCTCTTTATGAATTGGAGTCAAGCGGTGTAGAGCTCACTATTATAAAAAGCGACTTATCTGGGAATATCAAGATAGAAGAAATTGAGAAAAGTATAAAAAAGAATACCAAGATGGTAATCTGTGGGCACAGCTCTAATTTAACAGGTAATCTACTTGATATAAAAAGAATAGGAAAACTTTGCAGGGAAGAAAAAGTTTTATTTGTAGTGGATGCTGCACAAACAGCAGGTGTGTTCCCAATCGATGTAGAAGAACAAAGTATTGATGTTCTTTGCTTCACAGGACATAAAGGACTTCTTGGTCCACAGGGAACTGGTGGTATTTATGTTAGAGAAGGTGTTTTAGTATCTCCATTAAAAACTGGTGGAAGTGGCTTTTCATCTTTTTCCAAAACGCATCCTGATGTAATGCCAGAGTGTTTAGAAGCAGGTACTTTAAATGGACATGGCATTGCTGGCTTATATGCGGGAGTTACTTATATTTTGGAGAAAGGCATCGATCAGATAAGAGAGAAGGAACAGAAGCTGATGTGGCAGTTTTATAAAGGTATAATAGATATTCCTAATATAAAAATTTATGGTAGCTTTACTACAATCGATAGAGCTGCAATTGTCACGTTTAATATTGCAGATTATGATTCGGGTGAAGTAAGTGATCAATTAGCAGAAGAGTTTGGTATTTATACAAGGTCAGGGGGACATTGTGCTCCGCTGCTCCACGAAGCACTCGGAACAAAAGAACAGGGAGCGGTTCGTTTTAGTTTTTCTCATTTTAATACTGAGGAAGAAGTTAACATAGCAATAGATGCAGTAAAAAAGCTAGCAATTGAAATCTAGGAGGCTGACAATGAGAAAAAAAGAACGAAAAGCTGTCATTACCTTTCAAAATACAACAAGTGCTATGGCTATGGAAAAACTTTGTAAGGAGAAAGGAATTAGCGGCAGAATAATTCCGGTTCCAAGGTGTATAACGGCTGGCTGTGGATTAGCCTGGAGCGCGAATCCGGAGGTAAGATTTGAATTGGAAAATTTCATGGAAGAAAATCATATTGGCTACGATCAGATATATGAGATAGAGATATAAAAGCATTATAGTGAAAATAAAATCGGTTTTCACAAACAGAATGGAGACTTTTATGGAGTTTTATCAATTATATGGTTCAGAAGAACTCATAAAACAAGATAGTATTTCTAAAGCTTTTGGAATAGAACTATCTCAAAGAAAGGTGATTGCTTTTGTAGGCGCAGGAGGTAAAACGACCTCGGTTCATCATCTGGCAAAAGAGTTGGTTTCCCTTGGTAAACGGGTAATTATAACCACTACAACTCATATGTTTTTGCCTACGGAGCATGGAGTGCTAAAAGAAGACAAAGAGATGCTTTTAAGTATGCTTAACTTAAGTGGCATTGCAGTTGTTGGGACTCCATGTGGGGATGGAAAGATGGCAAAAGTTTCAGACTCTTTTTATGAATGGATGAAAACAGTATCGGATTATATACTGGTTGAAGCAGATGGTTCCAAGCGACTACCAATTAAGGTACCTGACAAACATGAACCTGTATTGCCAAAGGATACAGATTATGTTGTAGTTTTAGTAGGATTAACTTGTTTATCAAAGCCGCTCTTGGAATGCTGTCACCGATGGCAGATGGCAATGGAGATATTAAACTGTGAACCAACACATGAAGTTGAACCAGGGGATGTAGCTAAGTTAGTTGCAGAAGGGTACTGTAATAAATTAATGATTCCGTTTAGAGTAATATTGAATCAATGTGAGAGTATGGAAGAACGAGAAAAAGCAGTAGAAATAATAAACAATCTGAAAGAATTAAAAATATCGATTGATAATGTGGCTTTTGGAAATTATATTCTTTCCTAAGACCATTATTTTGGATTTACTTTATAAAGTTTTAAGGGATTATCTCATAAATTTTAAAGGAATTACCTCATAAAGTTTAAAATTACCTCATAAAGTTTAAAGGATTGCTTCATAAAGTTATTAATGTATTACTTCATTAAATTGAAGTATTGCTTTTTCTATCTTCATTTTATATAATTATTATTGCAAATTTAATAGAAATAGTAAAAAAGTGCATTAAAGTAGCACTGGAACGGGGGAACCATGCAGCGGGGAAATATGAAATTAACAGCGACAGATCGAATCATATTAAATTCATATCGTAGCTTTTTAGATGGACTAGCAGATTATTTAGGGACAGGGTTTGAGTATGTATTACATAGTTTAGAAGACTGTGAAAACTCTGTTATTAAAATTATAAATGGGCACCATACGGGGAGAAAATTAGGCGCTCCTATTACAGATTTAGCACTCAATATGCTTAATAAGATTCAAGACGAAAATCTAGATGGTTATATCTCGTACGAATCTAAAAATAAAAAGGGAAATCTACTTTATTCAACTACAATTAGTGTTTACGGTGAGCATCATCGTATTATTGGATTAGTCTGTATTAATTATCATGTAGATACTCCGTTATCAGAAACATTTCCAGTGTTCAAAATGCTCGATATGACTGCCAATAATATGATTAATGAAAACTTTGCTGTGGATGTAGATGGTTTGATTGAACAAGCTTATGCAGAAGCCTCCCAGCAGGTTATGGCCGATGAAAGTATATCAGCAAATTTAAAAAATAAAGAAATTGTTATCCTACTATATAATCAAGGTATTTTTAGAATGAAAGATTCGGTAATCAAAGTCGCAAAATTGATGGATGTTAGTAAAAATACGGTTTATATGCATCTAAGGGGATTGAAAGATAAATAAAATAAAGATATTTTTTTACTTAAAGAAAATGCATTTAAGGAAGTCGGAAGACTTCCTTTTATTTTTGATACACTATTAACACTATTCTAAAATATAGATTAAAATAAAAGCTTATACTAAAATAAAAGCTTATTATAATAACTAAATTATTAGTAATAATAAAAAGAAATAGATTTATATAGTCTGTTTCTTTTTTTGATGTCCAAGGAAGAGTTAGTAGAGCACTCTTGTTTCTCGTATTGAAATTGCAGAGTAATTTTCTTTGGACTACGCCACTTCAGATGTTGATAAGAGGTTAATTGAAACTCGCTTAGATACTAAAAAATGTTTATTTATGGTAAGCAATAGAATGAAATATAATAATAAAAAAATCCGGTTGACTGAAATATATTTTAGTATTATAATTTAGATGTAGATAATTAGACGAAAAAATTCGTAGAAAAGAGGATGTAATTATGCAAATAATCAATACAACAAATGCTCCAGCAGCAATCGGACCTTATAGCCAAGCTTTTGTAGTAAATGGAGTACTTTATACTTCAGGTCAGATACCACTAGACCCAGCAACTGGCGCAGTAGTAGAAGGTGGTATTAAAGAACAAACTCTTCAAGTTATGAAAAACATTAAGGCTGTTTTAGAAGAAGCTAATACAACATTTGAAAATGTTTTCAAAACAACTTGCTTTTTATCTGACATGGGAAATTTCGCAGCATTTAATGAAATTTATGGTGAATACTTTACAGGTAAGCCAGCTCGTTCTTGCGTAGCTGTAAAAGAACTTCCAAAGGGTGTATTAGTAGAAGTTGAGGTAATTGCAGTAACAAAGTAATTGCAGTAACAAAGTAATTGAAGTAGCATATGAATTTGTTTCCCATTTCTAAGAATACGTAATCTATAAAAAGCGCATTTTTAGTAAGTGGGAGGCTATCTGGTATCACAGGTAGCTATTTAATTTATGATAATGCTAATTTAGCAGTAATTAGTGATTTCAGTAGTATACTCACGGGTGTTATTAATTTATTGTATGCCGCATCTACAATCTGATGTGAGATACAATGGGTGTTAGTGCTAAGGGTGATTCTTTCACAAGCGATTAAGCCGATGCGCAAAGATACCATCTGAATTATAAGGTGCTATAGCACCAGAATTGAGGTTGCGATGTATTTAATAGGAAATGGTAAATTATTTACCAGAGACGCCAAAAATCCCTACATGGAATGCGGCGGTATAATAGTAGAAAATAATTTAATCAAAGAAGTAGGTAATTTTACAGTCTTAAAAAATAAATATCCGAATGCAGAAATAATTGATGCAAAGAATCAGATTATTATGCCAGCATTCATTAATGTCCATAATCACATCTATTCCTCATTAGCAAGAGGATTAAGTATAAAAAATCATAATCCTAAGAATTTCTTAGAGATATTAGAAGGATTATGGTGGAATCTAGATAACCACTTAACATTGGAAAATGATAAAGTTAGTGCAAAAGTAACTTATTTAAATTGTATAGAAAACGGTGTTACTACCGTATTTGACCACCATGCTAGTTATAAGAAAACAGAAGGAAGTTTAATGGAATTGGCTGAAGTGGCTAAAGAATATAAGCTTCGTACCTGTTTATGTTATGAAGTAAGTGACCGTAACGGGGAAGAAGAGATGAAGAAAGCAGTGAAAGAAAACGTGGACTTCATCAATTATGCTAATAACAATACCTCTGATATGATAAAAGGTACGATGGGACTCCATGCAAGCTTTACCTTAAGTGATGATACGCTTCGTTATGTCGTGGAACAAAATCCAGAAGGCGCAGGATATCATGTTCATATTGCAGAAGGTATGGATGATTTAGAAGACAGTCTTTCAAAATATGGTGTTCGTACTGTGGAACGTTTGCATTCTATGGGTGTCCTTGGACCTAAAACAGTAGCAGGACATTGCATCTATATTGATGATAAGGAAATCGATTTATTAAAGTCAACAGATACTATGGTTGTTCATAATCCAGAAAGTAATATGGGGAATGCAGTTGGTGCTCCTGATGTCTTAAAGATATTTGATAAAGGTATTCTTATTGGATTAGGTACCGATGGTTATACCAATGACATGATTGAAAGCTATAAAGTTGCGAACATTTTACAAAAGCACATGCATAAAGATCCAAACTGTGCTTGGGGTGAAATTCCAACTATGTTATTTGAGCATAATGCTCAGATTGCAAATCGTTTCTTCCAGACTCCATTAGGAAAAATTGAGGAAGGTTATGCAGCAGATATAATTTTTGTTGACTATGACCCAATTACACCAATGGATGAAAATAATATAAATTCCCATATTCTATTTGGAATGAATGGTATGAACGTAACAACTACCATCTGTAATGGGGAGATTCTTATGAGAGATCGTAAATTACTTCATATTAATAAAGAAGAAGTAATGGAAGAAAGTAGAAGAGAAGCAGCTGATTTATGGCGAAGAGTTAATGCAAACCGCTAAAGAATTGTGAATATCAAGACTCTTCACAGCAAACATCAGAACGGAGGATTATATGAGTGATATTATGGTACAAATCCCTTTCCACAAATTAATGGAAAGAGTGATGTATGAGAAAGAAAACTATAATACTGTATATGGAGTAAGCAATTTATATACCCATGATGGAAAGAAGGATCTAAACTTATTTGACCATGGTCTAGAGAATCCATTCGGACCAGCAGCGGGGCCACATACACAATTAGCACAAAACTTAGTTGCATCTTATGTAGGAGGAAGCCGTTTCTTCGAGTTAAAGACAGTTCAGATTTTAGACGGACACGACCTACATGTTGATAAACCTTGTATTCGTGCAGATGATGAATGTTACAATGTAGAATGGTCCACAGAACTTTATGTACCACAGGCATTAGAGGAGTACATCAAAGGCTGGTATGCAATTAAGTTAATTGCAAAAGAGTATGGCTTTGGTGATCCAGATAAATTTATCTTTAATATGTCAGTTGGATATAACTTAGAAGGAATTAAGTCTAAGAAAATTGATGACTTTATTGAAGGATTAAAGGACGCTTCTAATACAGAAACTTGGAAAGAATGTGAAAAATGGGCACTTGATCATGTAAATGATTTTAAGAACATTGATGAAGCATACATTAAATCCATTTCTCCAAAGGTTTGTAACTCCATAACATTATCTACAATGCATGGATGTCCAAGTGATGAAATTGAAGGTATTATTACTCACCTTTTAACAAATAAAAAAATTAATACTTATTTAAAATGTAACCCTACTTTATTGGGATATGACTTTGTAAGAAAGACCATGGATGATATGGGATATGATTATATGTCCTTTGAAACTCATGGATTCGAGAGTGATTTACAGTTTGAAGATGCAGTTGCATTAATAAGAAAGATGCAGGAGTTAGGAAAAGCGAATGGCTTAACTTTTGGTGTTAAATTATCTAATACCTTCCATGTTAAGATTAAAAATAGCGAATTACCTGGCCAAGATATGTACATGTCCGGAAAAGCACTGTATCCATTAACAATCAATGTAGCTGCAAAACTTGCAAAAGCATTTGATGGTAAATTACCAATGTCTTTCTCTGGTGGAGCAGATGCAAATAACATTAAAGATATTTTTAACACTGGTATTTGGCCAATCACAGTTGCAACAATTCTTTTAAAGCCAACTGGATATCAGGTAATTAAAAAACTTGCAACCCTTTTGGATGAATGTGAATTCCCAGCAGATCAAACTGTTAATGTGTCCTTACTTGAAGAACTTGCTAAAAAAGCAGTAGAAGATAGTAACTACAAAAAGACAGAAGCTGCACGTAAAAAACCACTTCTTACTTTTGGTGAAAACGTTAATGTAAGAGTAGAATGTAAGGTTACTTGTGGAAGCTGCGTTAATGTCTGTCCAAATCGTGCAAATACAACATTAATGGTTGATGGCGTGAAACGTATGCTTCACATTGATGATTATTGTAATGAATGTGGTAACTGCTATATCTTCTGTCCAGATAAATGTACTCCTTACAAGGATAGACTTACTTTATTTGCTGGTAAGAAAGAATTAGAAGATAGCACAAATCAAGGATTTGCAGTAATGGGTGATCGTGTGATATATCGTTTCGATGGCACTGTTAAAGAATGTGCTCTTACCGATGCCCCAGAAGTAATTAGAAGTTTTATCACAGCATTAAAAGAACAACAACCATATTTACTGTAGTCTTTTTATACACCATTAGTAAGATATTGTTGCTGCGTTATCCTAAATGAAATTATTATGCACAAGACCCGTGGGATGAAATGGGTTAGGTTGAAAGGAATTAATTTCTTTCAACCTGGAATTTGTGCTGGTACACAAAGTTCCTTTTTTAAAGCTACTAAGTTGGTAGATTGAGAGGATACATACCTGCATTATTCTAACTCAAACTTAGCTTGCATGGGAACCATACTTAGAAATGGGGTAAATATGAAGATTATTAAAAATGGTACTTTAATAAGCCCTCAAAAGATGCTAATAGCAGATATTGCAATACAGAATAACAAAATCATAGAAATTTCTGCAAATATCAATCCTTCCGATGAGGATGAAGTTTACGATGCCTCAGGGTGCTATGTATTTCCAGGATTTATTGACGGTCATACACACTTTGATATGGATACAGGAACTGCTCATACAGCAGATGATTTTATTAGCGGTACCAAGGCTGCAGTGGTCGGAGGAACTACAACAATTGTAGATTTCGCCACACAGGAAAAAGGCCAATCTTTAAAGGAAGCTTATGATATCTGGATGAAGAAAGCGAAGGATAAAAGCTCTTGTAATTATCGTTTCCATATGGCAATTACCGATTGGAATGAAACAATAAAAGAAGAAATGAATAAGATGCCAGAACTCGGAGTTACCTCCTTTAAGATGTATATGGCATATGACAGTTTACTCTCCAATGATGCTGAAATTCTTGCTTGCTTAAAAAAGATTAAAGAAATTGATGGAGTTCTTGGAGTTCATTGTGAAAATGGTACTTTAATCAATGAGTTAACAAAAGAAAAGATAGCAGCTGGTGAGACTTCACCAGGTGCTCATCCTGCATCAAGACCGGATTATGTTGAGGCAGAGGCTATTAATCGATTAGCTTATATCAGCACTTTAGCCGATCATCCGGTAAATATTGTTCATCTTAGCTCACTTGCGGGGTTAAATGAAATTAGAAATGCAAGAAAAAGAAATCAGGAAATTACGGTAGAAACTTGTCCACAGTATTTATTATTAGACGATCATTATTATAATTTAGATAATTTTGAAGGAGCGAAATATGTAATATCACCTCCTTTAAGAAAAGAAAAAGATAATAAAGCTTTGATTCAGGCGATTGTGGATGGTGAAATTGATACGATAGCAACCGACCATTGCAGTTTTAATTTTAAAAATGATAAGGAATTAGGAAAAGAAGATTTTCGTAAAATTCCAAATGGTGCTCCGGGAGTGGAACACAGACCACAACTGATTTATACCTACTTGGTTGAAGAAAGCCGTATTGATGTTATGAGAATGTGTGAGCTGATGTCAACAAATCCAGCAAAGCGATATGGAATGTATCCAGAAAAAGGAGCATTAGAAGTTGGCAGTGACGCAGATATCGTTATTTTTTCTCCTGATTATGAAGGTGTAATCACAGCGAGTAAGCAAATACAGAATGTTGATTACACACCATTTGAAGGATTTAAGATAAAAGGACAGGCAAAGAACGTATTTGTTAATGGCGAATGCGTTGTGAAGGATGGAACTATTGTAAAAGAAAATCAAGGAACCTATGTATTTGGTCCTAGGAAGAGAGTGTGAAAAGATATTCTAAGTCTGCAAAGTACGCCGACTAAGAATATCTAAGTTTCACACTGCCTACTAATGTGAAAAGAAAATCTAAGTCAGCAAAGTACGCCAACTAAGAATTTCTACGTTTCACATAGGAAGAACGCAAGAGCAACATTCTTCACAAGGAATGTGCGTAAGAATGGAGGTAATTATGTATCAAGTGAATATTAACGGCACCATGTATGAGTGCCAAGAAGATAAGAAGCTTTTAGATTTCCTTCGATATGATTTAGGTTTTACATCAGCAAAAGATGGTTGTAGTGAAGGTGCTTGTGGTACATGTACAGTGTTGGTAGATGGCAAGAAAGCAAGAGCTTGTATCTTTACTCTTTCTAAGTTAGCTGGAAAATCAGTAATTACAGTAGAAGGTTTAAGCGATCGTGAAAAAGAAGTATATGTTCATGCTTTTGGAAACACAGGAGCAGTGCAATGTGGATTCTGTATTCCTGGTATGGTAATATCAGCAAAATCATTACTTGATAATAACCTAGAACCAACAAGAGAAGAAGTTAAAAAAGCAATTATGGGTAACATCTGCCGTTGTACTGGTTATGTGAAAATTGAAGATGCTATTTTATTAGCTGCAAAAATGTTCCGTGAAAATTTACCGGTTCCAGAGGATTCCGGAAATGGTAAGGTTGGAGAACATTTTAAGAGAATTGACGCAGAAGAAAAAGTACTTGGTACTGGTGAATATGTAGATGATATTACCGTAGAAGGTATGATTTATGCAAAAGCGTTACGTGCAAAATATCCAAGAGCAATCGTTAAAGATATTCGCTTAGAAAAAGCGTTAGCTCATCCAGATTGTGTACGCATCCTTACAGCAGAAGATGTTCCTTTTAACAAAACAGGACATATTGTACCTGATTGGGATGTATTAATCGCAAAGGGTGATACTACTAGATATGTTGGTGATGCCATTGTTTTAGTAGCTTCTACTAAAAAAGAAACCTTAGACGAGATTTTAAATCTTGTAGAAGTTGATTATGAAGAATTAGCACCTCTTACAAATCCAGTAGAGGCGATGAAAGAAGATGCTCCAAAGTTACATGAAAAAGGAAATATTTTAACAAGAGAAAGTATTTCCAGAGGTAATGTAGACGAAGCAATTAAAAATTCTAAATATGTTGTAACAAACCATTATTCTGTTCCTATGACAGATCATGCGTTCATGGAGCCTGAGTGTGCAATTGGTATCCCAGAAGGTGAAGGCTTATTAATGTATACTGCTTCTCAATCTGTATACGATGAACAACATGAAATTTCAAGAATGTTAAATATTGATCCTTCCTTAGTTCGTTGTCAGACTAAATTAGTAGGTGGCGGATTCGGTGGTAAGGAAGATATGAGTGTTCAGCACCATGCCGCATTAATGGCTTATATCACACAGAAACCAGTAAAGGTAAAATTCTCTAGACAGGAAAGCTTAAATATCCATACAAAGCGTCATGCTATGGAAATGGATATTACTACTGCTTGTGATGAAAATGGTATCTTAACTGCAACAAAAGCTACAATTATCTCTGACTGTGGTGCATATGCAAGTCTTGGTGGACCAGTATTACAAAGAGCATGTACTCATGCTGGTGGACCATATAATTATCAGAATCTTGAGGTGACAGGATACTGTGTTTATACCAATAATGTACCTGGTGGAGCATTCCGTGGATTTGGTGTAACTCAAAGCTGTTTTGCTCAGGAACAAAACCTGAATGAACTTGCAGAAATGGTTGGCATGTCTCCTTGGGAATTCCGTTATAAAAATGCAATTCGTCCTGGTAATGAATTACCTAACGGTCAGATCGCATCAGATGATACAGCATTTGTAGAATGTTTAGAGGCAGTAAAAGATGCTTTTGAATCTAACAAATATGCAGGTATCGCAGGTTGTATGAAAAACTCTGGTATTGGTGTAGGTTTACCTGATGTTGGACGTTGTAACTTAAAAGTTGTAGATGGTAAAGTTCATATCTTAACTTCTGCAGCATGTATTGGTCAGGGTATTGGTAATGTTATGTTAAGTATGGTATGTGAAACAACTGGCTTAGAGCCATCTAGGATTGTTTACGAACGTGCTGATACAGCAACAACACCAAACTCTGGAACTACAACCGCTTCCCGTCAAACTTTATTTGCAGGTGAAGCTGCAAGATGTGCTTCTGAAGATCTAAAAGAAGCTCTTAAGACAAAGACTTTAGAAGAATTAGAAGGTGAAGTTTTTGAGGGAGTATATAGTGGTGTAACAGATAAGATGGGAGCTGATAAGAAAAATCCTGTCAGCCACGTTGCTTATGGTTATGGTGCTCAGGTCGTTATTATGGATGAGACGAAAAAGGTAACCAAAGTAGTTGCTGCCCATGATGTTGGTCGTGTTGTGAATCCAAAGGCTTGCTCCGGTCAGATTGAAGGTGGAGTTGTTATGGGTCTTGGTTATGGATTAACTGAAGATTTTGTTATGGAAGACGGCTATGTAAAAACAAAATATGGTACTCTTGGATTATTTAGAGCAACTCAGGCACCTGAGATTGAAGTAATTATGGTTGAAAAAAATGATCCAAATGGACTAGCTTATGGTGCAAAAGGAATTGGTGAAATCTGTACCGTACCAACTGCTCCAGCTGCTGCATATGCTGCATATCGCGTAGATGGTAATAGAAGATTTTCTCTACCAATCTCCGACACAGCATACAGAAAATAAATTCATGTTGTTTATTACTTTGCAAAAGTATTAGCATAAACAAAAAACAAGTAAAGAGGAATGGATATGGCAAATGATAATAGAAAGTTAGGTGCTGGTGAAGTTGTTCCTTTAGCTTTACAGCACGTAGTAGCCATGGTAGTAGGCTGCGTTACAGTTCCAACAATTCTTGGAACTGCTGGGGGAATTGGTAGCGATGATTTAGTTATTATGATGCAGGCTTCACTACTTTGTGCAGCGATTGCAATCTTGATTCATGCATTTGGAAAATTTGGAGTTGGATGTAAACTTCCAGTAATTATTGGTAGTGGTTTTGCATTCATCCCTACCCTTACCAGTATTGTTAAGACAGATGGAATGTCTGGTGTATTAGGTGCACAATTAATTGGTGCTTTGGTTGGTATTTTGGTTGGTCTTAGCTTTAAAAAGATTCGATTTTTATTCCCACCAATTGTTACAGCTTCCGTTGTATTAACCGTAGGTATTTCCCTTTATGGAACCGCTGTAAAATATATGGCGGGTGGAGAAAAGAGTCCGATCTTTGGAACTCCAAAAGCTTGGATTGTAGCACTCATTACCTTAGGTTCTGTATTATTCTTTTCACAATTTTGTAAAGGAATTTTAAAAGTATCAGCGACTCTTTTAGGGTTAATTATTGGATATGTAGTTGCAGCTTGTTTAGGAATGGTAGATTTTACAAGAGTTGCAAATGCAGCGGTTGTTGCTCTACCAAAACCATTCCATTTTGGTCTTAGCTTTTCCGTTGGTGGAATTGTATCCATGATTATTATATTTGTAATCAATTCCATACAGGATATTGGACAATTTGAAGCAACAACAGCAGGAGCATTTAACCGTAAAGCAACAGATAAGGAATTATCCGGTGGTATTATTGGAAATAATATCTCAAGTGCTATTGGTGCAATCTTAGGTGGTACTCCAAATGCTACTTGCGGACAAAACGTAGGAATTGTAGTTACTACAAATGTAACAGATCGAATTGTATTTGTTGTTTCAGCTTTGATTATTATGGTAACTGCATTAATACCAAAGCTTGCAGAAATCTTTTTAACTATTCCACTACCAGTACTTGGTGGTGCAACAATTACTGTATTCGGAAGTATTGCTATGACAGGTGTTAGAATGCTTTCTGGTGCTGGTTTAACCCCAAGAAATTTATCCATAGCTGGTCTTTCTGTTGCATTAGCAGTTGGTTTATCAAGAACTCCTGGTGCATTTGAGAGTTGTCCTGAAGTAATCAGAATGATCTTTGGTGGAAGTGAAATTGTTATTGTAGCATTAATCGCTATTGTATTAAACCTAATTTTACCTAAGGAAAAACAATCCTAGAGATTACTTTGAAAGTAGGTACCATGGTGTCACAAAGTGGCACCATGGAAATATGTATACTAATCTCTGATGAAAACTTACTAAAAAATTCTCACATAAAGCCATATGTTCAGAATGTAAACATGTTTTACTTTCTCCTCATTTTTTTAGAAGTTATATAATCGAGATTAATTTATCACATTATTTTACACAGTAACTTGTACAAAAGCACTAATTAAAAAGGCGCTAAACGCCAGAATTGAGGTTAGGTATTATGAAAGAAACATTTAAAAGTGTATTTTATCCAAGAAATAATAATGAAAAATCAAATATTGATTTTTTAAACTTCGAGGAAGCAGGTAAAGCTCATGCATTCCATGCAAGCTTTCCAGTTTATAGCGAAACTCCATTAGCTGAGCTTAAGAACTTAGCGAAAGAAATTGGTGTGAAAAATATTCATGTGAAAGATGAATCTTACCGTTTCGGTTTAAATGCGTTTAAAGTATTAGGTGGATCTTATGCGATTGGACGCTTAATTGCTGATAAAATTGGAGAAGATATCAAGAATTTAACAGCAACTAAAATGATATCAAAAGAAATAAAAGATAAAACAGGAGATATGGTATTCGTAACAGCTACCGATGGTAACCATGGACGTGGTGTTGCTTGGACAGCAAATCAGTTAAACCAAAAATCCGTAGTTTACATGCCAAAGGGATCTGCTATTGAAAGATTAAATAACATCCTCGCAGAAGGTTCTGAAGCTTCTATCACTGATATGAATTACGATGAAGCTGTTCGTCTTGCAGATAAGAATGCAAAAGAAAAAGGCTGGATTGTAATTCAGGATACTGCATGGGAAGGCTATGAGGATATTCCTACATGGATCATGCAGGGTTACATGACATTAGGTTATGAAATTGTAAAGCAATTAGAAGAGACAAAAGCTGAAGCTCCAACACACATCTTCTTACAAGCAGGAGTTGGTTCTTTAGCTGGCGCTATCTGTGGATTCTTTGCAAATTACTATAAAGGAAATCAACCAAAGATCGTGGTTGTAGAGCCAAACAAAGCAGACTGTATCTATCGTACTGCTGAAGCAAACGATGGTAAGCTTCACTTTGTAACTGGTGACTTAAATACAATCATGGCAGGTTTAGCTTGTGGCGAACCAAATAGCATTGGATGGGATGTATTAAAGGATTATGCAGATGCATTTATCTCTTGCCCAGATTATGTAGCAGCAGATGGTATGCGTGTAATGGCTAGTCCATTAGATGGTGACAAGAAGGTTGTATCTGGAGAAAGTGGTGCAGCTACTCTTGGTTGCGTTTACAATATCTTAACAGATGATTCTCTTGTAGATTTAAAGGGGAAATTAGGTCTTAATGAAGATTCTAGATTACTATTCATCTCTACTGAAGGTGATACAGACAAAGAAAATTATCGTAATGTTGTATGGAATGGTAAAGACACACGTTTCGATGCAGAATAATGTGAAATAAAACGATTTCATATTTCATGTTTAAACGGTATTCAATCTGCAAGCAGATGGAATATGCACCGGGTATAAGAAAGGAGATAAAACAATGCTTAAAGGAAATAGAGAACAAGAATTAATAGAGTTAGCACAGAAAATGATACAGGCAAAAAGCTATTCAGGAGAGGAAAAACAAGCTGCTGAGACAATAGGTGAATTCTGTAAAGCAAATGGATTTGATGATGTTATTTATGATAGATATGGTAATGTAATCGGAATTATCAAAGGAAATCGTCCAGGTCCAAAGGTATTATTTGATGGACATATTGATACAGTACCTGTATCTGATGAGAGCAAGTGGACACAAAAACCATTTGCTGGAGAAATTGTAGACGGTAAGTTATATGGCCGTGGTACATCCGATATGAAGGGTGCAGTTTCTGCATTTACAGCAGCTGCAAAATACTTTGCAGAAGATACCAACCGTGATTTCGCTGGTGAAATCCTTATTGCTGGTGTTGTTCATGAAGAGTGCTTTGAAGGTATCGCTGCACGTGAAATCTCCAAAAACTTCAAACCAGATTACGTAATCATTGGCGAAGCAAGTCAATTAAACGTTAAAATTGGTCAGCGTGGACGTGGAGAGATCGTAGTTGAGACATTTGGTAAACCAGCTCACTCTGCAAATCCTGAAAAAGGAATTAACGCTGTTTATAAAATGAGTAAGGTAATTAATGCGATTAGAGACTTAGTTCCTACAGAGCACCCAGTATTAGGCAAGGGTATCTTAGAGTTAACAGACATTAAATCTGCACCATATCCTGGAGCTTCTGTAGTTCCTGAATATTGCCGTGCAACTTATGATCGTCGTTTATTAGTTGGTGAGACTAAGGAATCTGTTATTGCTCCAATTAGGGAGTTATTAGATAAATTAATGGCAGAAGATTCAGAATTAAAGGCTAAAGTTTCTTATGCTGTAGGCGAAGAAATGTGCTACACAGGAAATAAAATCGAAGGCGAAAGATTCTTCCCTGGCTGGTTATATGATCAAGATGAAGCTTGGGTTCAGGCAGTTGTAAAAGAACTTAACAACGCTGGATTCAATCCAGAGATTACACAGTATAATTTCTGTACTAATGGTTCTCATTATGCAGGAGAAGCAGGTATTAAGACATTAGGTATCGGACCTTCCCGCGAGAATTTAGCTCATACTGTTGATGAGTATATCGAAATAGAGCAACTTACAAAAGTATGTGAATGCTACTATGGTGTAATGAAAGCGTTATTAGTATAATAAGTTAATTAATAAAGACGAATCATTATTACGCGGATACTTTATTAAAACAAGGAAAAGTTCGCGAAGCGTACTTTTCCTTGTTTTTAAACCAGAGAATTTTTATTATAAAAACGACTTATAAAAGTCTAGTTTATTTAAAGAATATTTGGATGAAATGTCACAATGAAGAATGTTCATTGTGATGATTTCTTTCTAACTTCTTTTGAAAGGAAGTGTGACTTATTAAAACTTTAATTATAAATGCTACGATTGTTGATGGAAGTGGAGAGCCAGCCTATCAGGCGGATCTATTAATTAACGACGAAAGAATAGAAAAAATTGGACAGATTAGTGACGCAGGTGTAGACAAGGTGATTGATGCCAAAGGTCTAGTAGTTGCACCTGGTTTTATTGATACACATTCACATAGTGATTTAGATGTTTTATTGCGCCCTCAGGTAATGCCTAAGGTAATGCAAGGTATCACGACTGAATTTTTAGGTCAGGATGGTGTTTCTATGGCACCACTTCCAGTGGAATATATCTCAGATTGGCGTAAGAATATCGCTGGACTTGATGGAGTAAGTGACGAAATTGACTGGACCTATCAAACAACCGACAATTATTTAAAGATGATTGAGAAAGTTGGCCCTGGTATTAATGAGTGCTATCTAGTTCCACATGGAAATATTCGTATGGAAGCAATGGGACTTGGTAATCGCCAACCAACAGACGAAGAAATCGAGAAGATGAAAGAGATTACACGTAGAGAGATGGAAGCAGGAGCTTTTGGTTTATCTACAGGTTTAATCTATATTCCTTGTGCATATTCAGAAAGTAAGGAAATCATAGAAATGTGTAAAGTAGTTGCTGAATTTGATGGTGTATTTGTAATTCACCAACGTAGCGAAGCTGACACTATTGTTGATTCTATGAATGAAGTAATAGAAATAGGCAGAAAATCAGGAGTTAGAGTTCACTGGTCTCACTTTAAAGTTGCAGGTAAGAAGAACTGGGATAAAATAGATACTGTACTTTCTCAATTAGAGCAAGCAAGAGCTGAAGGTATCAGAGTAAGCTTTGATCAGTATCCTTATGTTGCAGGTAGTACTATGATGGGTGCGATTTTACCACCTTGGGTACATGATGGCGGAACGAATAAAGTTATCGAACGTCTTAGAGATCCAGAAATGCGTAAAAAGATGCGTTATGATATGGAAAATGGTATTCATGGTTGGGATAACTTTGTAGACTTTGCAGGGTTTGAAAATATCTACGTTACCAGTGTAGTAACAGAAAAAAATAAAGATGCAGTAGGCTTAAGTATTACTCAGTTAGCAGAACTTCGTAATCTAGATGCATATACAGCAGCTTTTGACCTCTTAATGGAAGAGGAAAACGCAGTTGGTATGGTAGACTTTTATGGAGTAGAAGACCATGTGAAATTATTTATGGCTCGTCCTGAGATGAATGCATGTACCGATGGCTTATTAGCACCAGGAAAGCCACACCCACGACTTTATGGAAGCTTCCCAAGAATCCTTGGTAAGTATGTCCGTGAAGAGAAATTAATGTCTATAGAAGAAGCAGTAAGAAAGTTAACTTTCAAAGCAGCTGATGCTATGAGTCTTAAAGACAGAGGGCTTTTAAAAGAAGGTTACTTTGCAGATATTACAATATTTGATCCTAACACGATTGAAGATAAAGGAACTTTCGTTGATCCAATTAAGTTCCCAGTCGGTATTGAATATGTTATTGTAAATGGTAAGGTTGCTGTGGAACACGGAAAGCATACTGAAGTACTAAACGGTAAAGTAGTAAGAAATAAAAGATAATTAAAAGATAAATAAAAGATAAATAAAAGATAAATAAAAGATAAATAAAAGATAAATAAAAGATAAATAAAAGATAAATATTAGAAAAACTGCTATTAGGGCTAAAATCTGATATATATAATATTAAAAACCGCTATAAAGAGTAATTTCTTATAGCGGTTTTTGTGTCCATAGTGATTATCCTTTGCATATTTGGTTTAGTTATTAAATCATTATACCAAAATAGTCACTATGGATTTTATTTAGTTCAATTCATTTTTCAATGGACCATTTGTATTAAGCATTTTTTGCAGAATCAAACGCGCATTGCCCTATGTGGCAATAACCACTTGGATTCTTATCTAGATACTTCTGATGGTATTCTTCTGCATCATAAAAATGAAGCAGCTGTTTTACTTCAATAGCAATTGGTTTATCATATTTTTTTGCCAATTCTTCTAAGGATGGTTTGATTATCTCTAAATCAGCTTCATCGATATAATAAATTCCCGTACGATATTGAATACCCTGGTCGCCACCTTGTTTGTTGACTGATGTTGGATCGATAACTTCATAGTATAAACGTAAAAGTTTCTCAAGCGGAAGGATGGAGTCATCATATTGTATTTCAACGGTTTCTGCATGTCCAGTGTTGTTATGACAGACTTCTTCGTAGGTTGGATTGGAGGTGGTTCCATTCGCATATCCAACTTTCGTACTTAAAACCCCATGTATTAAAGAAAAGTATTTTTCTCCGCCCCAAAAACAACCGGCAGCGATATAAATTGTTTTATTCATATAGGCCTCTTTCTGTAATTGATTACAAGTATTTGTTAGTAAAAAAGATATTATTTTTCTTGACTATACTATTCTTGCTACATACAGTCAAGTCTGTTTTTTTATTTAATTATGACTGTCTGTTTTTTTATTTAATTATGACTCTGTTTTTTATTCATTTTGACTCTGCTTTTTATTTATTATGAACTGTGTTCTAAAATTAAATTATGATGGACTGTTTAACCTAAATTATAACAGTTTGTTTTTTTACTTAAATTTATGATAGGCTGTATAAAATAAGGATTTGTTATTACTTTGTTATTATGAATAAAGACTACCGTCATGAGGTAATACCCCTGACGGCATTTTTTGTTATTTATATTAGCCTTATTTTATATTTGAGGTGTTTTTGATTTTGGGTTTCTAAGATATTTAACAATTGATGTACCAGCCTTAGCGCCGTCATAAACCGCTTTTGATATTTGTAACATGCCACCAGTACAATCACCTGCAGCATACAGACCGGGAATATTTGTAGCCATATTATTATCGACTACGATCTTATTATTTTCAGTGATAGCACCAATTTTTTTCGCTAAATCAGTACTACCGGCAACGCCAACCGCGACAAATAACCCGGATATAGAAAGTTTGCTTCCATCTTCAAAGATAATTGTTTCTAATGCTTCCTGGCCTTCTAGTGACTCAATAGGAGTGGTATTTACCTTTATGAAATCTGGGATTTCAATTGCTGGTGTTTTGCCATTGGTTAAGAGGGTAACTGAGTTTGATGTTTGCAATAACTCCAAAGCTTCATGAAGGGCATATTCTCCATCACCTAACACAGCGACATCTTTTCCTCTATAAAAGAAGGCATCACAAACAGCACAGTAACTGACACCATGTCCTTCTAAATCTTTTAATCCCTTAATTTTAGGGGTATTGCGAGCGGTTCCCGTAGCGATCACAACACTTTTTGCAGTGTAATCTTCATTCTTTGTATTAACTACTAATTGATCAATATAAGAAAGACCGAGAACTTCATCTGAGATGAAGTTCACACCAAGTCTTTTTGCTCCTTCAATCCCTTCCTTTACTAAATCCTCACCAGAGATAGGCTGACTAAATCCATAATAGTTTTCGATCTCAGACGCTTTTCCTAAAGCACCAAAATCTTTTCCTATAATAGTTGTTTCAATGCCTGCTCTAATTGTATATAAAGCTGTAGAAATGCCTGCTGGTCCATTTCCAATGATAATTACGTTTGCCATAACTATGACCACCCTTCTTTCGTTACTTTCCTTTATGGTTAGCGGAGATTATAACAGGTTACATGAGTAATTTTCTGTGACTGAATCACAGAAAAAAGAGTCAAAAATCTTTAATTAATAAAATATGGAAGATATTGTTTCTAATTTTATTTAAAATGAGCTGTGATTTTTCTTGTATAAAAAATATTATTCTTGTAAAATATTATTACTATAAATTGATAAAATATGAGGAGGTAGTTTTTGGAGTTTAACAAAGCAAATGAGAAAGACATCGGAAATGTTAGAAAATTAAATTTATTATCGGTAATACCTATTTTGTTTCTATTCGTTGGAATTATTTATGGCTTTTATAATGGAAGCTTTCACTCGGTGGTTAACGGGTTTATCAATATTGTTCTCTCACCAACTATATTAGTTACAGATTTCATTCAGGTTGGTGGTATAGAAGCAGCATTTATTAATGTTGGTCTAGTTGGTCTCTTAAATATCTTTATTATGCGCCATTATCGGCTAAAGCTGAATGGTATTTTAATTGCAGCATTCTTTACGGTTATCGGCTTTTCCTTCTTTGGAAAAAATCTATATAATATTATTCCAATTTATTTCGGTGGTTATATTTATTCTATAAATAAGAAAATTTCTTTTAAAGATATTATCATCCCATTAATGTTTGGTACTGCATTAGCACCAATGGTAAGTGAAATTAGTTTTTCAGGCTTATTACAGCCGTTTTGGGCTATTATAGTCGCAGTATGCGTTGGTATCTTTATTGGATTTATTTTAGTACCCCTATCCTCACATATGCTCAAATTTCATGATGGATACAATCTTTATAATATTGGTTTTACATCCGGTATTTTAGGCACAGTATTAACCAGTGTACTTAGAAGTTTCGGTATTTCAGTTGAACCAGTAAGTATTATCTCTGACAAAAATCATCTGGTTATTATCATACTATTATTGTTTTTATTCCTAGGCCTTTTATGTACTGGTATTTATATAAATAAGCGTGCTATACTTGATTTTAAGGAAATACTTCAATATAAAGGAAGACTAATTACGGATTTTACACATCTGGTAGGTTTTGGAGTAACGTTACTAAACATGGCGTTGCTTGGATTTCTTAGCTTAATCTATGTATTATTAATCGGAGGTACTGTAAATGGTCCAGTTTTAGCCGGAATTTTCACGATAGTTGGATTCGGTGCATTTGGTAAGCATATAAAGAATTGTCTACCAGTTATGATTGGTGTAATTGTAACTGCTTTATTATTTGGAAATGACCTATCTACTACAGGGATTATTATATCGGTTTTATTTTCAACTACACTGGCACCAATTGCAGGAACATACGGACCAGTTATTGGCTTTATAGCAGGTGTTCTCCATATGATTTTGGTAACAAATGTTGGGGTGATACATGGAGGTATTAATCTATATAACAATGGATTCGCAGGTGGATTGGTAGCAGGAATTATGATTCCAGTGCTAGATGCATTTTATAAGGAGAGAAATAGATGAGACACGAAGCGAAGAAGATAGCTCAGATTGTAAGCGAGATGTTAACTTTATTCCTTTTAAATGGAGCAGAAAACATAGATATTAAAGTTAATACCAAAGTATCTAAAAATGAGCAGAATACAGAGATTATCATTATTCAATATGAGTGCAATTATGGAGAAGAGTTTATCCAAAAAATTAAAAACAATTTAAATACTGGGCGTCAAATTGAAATTGAAGGTTATTATTGGCAACTGGTTGGAGATGATGATTCTGGCGATGAACTTCATCTGGTTGGAGCTATGGTGGATCAAGCCAATGTAACAATAGAGGGAAAAGACTTGCACATTCAGTTGTTGAGAAAAGCTTAAGTTAACAGGAAATTGCTTGATGTAAAGGGACTTAAGTTAGTAAGTAATTGTTTGATATTAAGAGACTTAGGAAAGCAATTAATTGTATATTATTAATATATCTTATTAAGTAAGTGTTTGCTAAAATATAGGATAAATGATTTTTTTGGAGGATGTATGCAAGGCTACAACTGTATTATGGTATTTCATCAAAATGGTGACTTACTATTCTGTAAAAGAAGAAAAGATCCCTACTTAGGATTCTATAATCTTGTAGGGGGTAAAATTGAAGCAGGGGAAGATGGATTTGATGCTGCTTATCGTGAGTTATATGAAGAAACCGGGATTTCTCCTAAGGACATTAAGCTTCAACATATGATGGACTTCACATATTATAATCAGGATTGTTATGTTGAGGTGTATGTTGGACATTTACAAGGAGAAGTCGTTTTACAGGAGGAAGATCATCCGCTAGAATGGTTGGATATGGGGGAAGACTTTTTTGATTGCAGCAGATTTGCAGGAGAAGGAAATATCGGTCATATGGTTGAGCAGGTTAAACTATATGGTACCGGAAAATCTAGGATTTCTATAAATACAAATGATAAAGAGATAAATGATAAAAAGATTAATCTTAATAGTATATGTATTGGTGTAGATGGTTGTAAAGGCGGATGGATTACAGCCATAATAAAACAAGGTAAGTTAATTTTAGAAAAATATTCGAACCTTGAAGACATAGTATTAAACAATGGAACATTTGATGAATTTCTAATTGATATGGTGATTGGTTTACCTAGTACAAGTGAGCAGATTAGACCAGATACGGAAGCAAGAAAGCAGATTAAGGAAAGGTCATCAACAATTTTTCCAGCACCATGTAGACAAGCTGTTTATGCTGAGGATATATCTAAGTCTTACGATGAAAATGTAAGGGTATTAGGCAAAAAATTTACCCCACTGACAGTTGGAATTATACCCAAAATGCGAGAAGTTGATAGTTTTCTTCAAGAAAATAATCAGTATAAGAACGTAATTAAAGAAAGCCATCCAGAAGTTTGCTTTGCAAGATTAAACGGTAGTACAGTATTATCTAAGAAATCGGAAATAGACGGGGTAGAAGAGAGAATAGGGATACTATCGAAGTTCATAGATGAGATAAGTTTTGAAAAAATTAAAATATGTGCGAAAGAATTTAAATGTAATGTGGATGATATTATCGATGCAATTTGTCTTTCCGTTTCTGCAAATTTCGTTAATCAGGGTGAATATATAGTGATCCCAGAGAAGCCGATGGTTGATGAAACAGGACTATTAATGCAGATGGTAGTACCGAATAAGTTTGGATGATTTCAATAATATAAATATTGTAATATAAATAATTTGATCGGAGTGGGTAATTATGGATTATATTATTTGTGAAACATGTGGTTTTGAGGAAAATGAGCTTGGATTAAAACGATGTAAAAGTTGTGGTGCAGAATTATATTATGTTGATGAGGCTTATTTCGATGATAAAGAGTATCAGATAATGGGAGAAGAAATTTGGAGGTCGGAAACCGAAAGAGTGGATGATGAAGAATTTTGGGAAAATGTTAGAAAATGTATGGTAACCACAGGAAACTCCTTTGAAGGATATCACATTACGGAATATATTGATGTTATATTTGACGAAAGGCTTACTGGAATTAAATCAGAAACAAGTTTAAGGTCATTAAGTGATATTTTATCTTCTTTCGCAGGTGCAGAATTACGTGCTTATACCAAGCAAATAAATGAATTAAAAAGACAAGTGAAAGAGAGTCTAAAGCAACATGCCGTTTTTATTGGAGGAAACGCTATTATAGCTATACATTTTGAAACAACTATTACGGAATGTGGTGCTATTATGGTTTCTATCAATGGAACAGCGGTTAAAATTGAGGAGACTAAATCATAAGACGAGTATCTGATATCAGATACGAATCGGAAAATGTAAGATATTAAGAAAAATAGAAAGTAAGTATAAGTGAAAACTTTGTACTTACTTTTTTGTTGAGTTAAGGAGATATTAGAGCTGTAGAAGATATTATAAGTAATCAAGAAAATGTATTTTGTGATTGTTTAACGAAATGTGAAGTGATGAATTGTTTTTACTTTACAGAATGAAAATCCAGTTGGGATATATATTGCTTTGTGAGTTACTAAAAATAGAGTAAACTTTGTTGGAAATACAACGGATTATTTTTATTTTTTATTATATAACAATGATAGACATAAAAACCATTATTTATAGTCAAACTCTATTTTAGTAAAAACTATTTATGCCATATAAAGTACTGCCATAAGTAGTTAATATTAAAAAATGATCAAAAAATAATAATTTAATATGAATTCATAGAATATGAAATTAAAGGTAATTGAAAGGAGTAAATCATGAGCGCATTTTTAGGACCTATTCATTATTGGTTATATAATAAAATTATGCTTCAAGAAAAAATCGTGGAGGAATTACTTTCACTAAATGAGGAGGAAGAATTTGTTCAAGGTCTTGATGATTCAACTGTAATGCTATGTGGAATTATAGAGAATCAACCTTTAGAAAATATGATTGATACCGGTAATATACATGGATGGTTACAGGAGAAAATTCATATTGTAGAAAATAGATTAAGCTACGTGGTAACTGCAATTACAAAAGAGAATGCGGATAGAATGGAACAAATTTTAGAACGAGTTTATCAGGTTGGCGTAGAGGTTTATAATTCATTGGAACAGAAAGATGATATAACAAGTGCAGAGCAAATCTTTAAACTATTAAATGATATGTTGCTTGATGGTATGCCATGCGATCACATAAATGAGATTGTTTCTTCTACGTCTGATGAAGTTGAATTTAGAAGAACAAGATGTATTCATGAAGTTTATTGGTTAGAACAGGGTGGTTTAGTGATGAACTATTATGAAATTCGTACTAAATTTGTTCAAGGCCTTTTGGCAAATACAGCATTTGAATATGTTGCGGATGACGAAGGAAATTATCATATCAGGAGGAAATAAGCTATGTATGGAGTAGATATCTTAGTAAAAGAACATGAGAATATTAAAAGAATGGCAAAAGTTATGAGAGCTGCAAGCTTACAAGTTTTTAATGGAGAAGAATTAGTAACGAAAGACTTCTATCAAATGCTTGATTTCGTTCGTAATTATGCAGATAAGCATCATCATAAAAAAGAAGAAGATATCCTTTTTGAGTATATGAAAAAGGAACTTGGTAAGTTGGCGCAGAATCTGATTACCAATGGAATGTTAGTGGAGCATGATTTGGGCAGACTTCATATGAGAGAGCTTGAAGCTGCATTACAAGAATATGAAGCTAACAATAGTGTAGATGCAAAATTAGATATTGTCGTAAATGCCACAGCATATACTTATTTAATTAATCGTCACATTGATAAAGAGAACGAAGTAGTATTTACTTTTGGAGCAAAAAATCTAACAGAAGAGAGTAGAACTATTGTAGACCAAAGAACAAAAGAAATGGAAGAAGGCGCTACCAAAGAGGGAGTGCAGGATAAATATTTAAAGGTATTAGAGGAATTAGAAAAAAAGTATATATTAGGATAGTATAAGAATAAAGAACAGTAACTTTAGAAATGTACTATTGAACAATATCTATAGAAAAGTACAAATAGAATATAGAAATAAAACAGTACTTATAAAGCGTTGCTGGACTTGCGCCAATAACGTAGACACAAGTCTAGCAATGCCTATAGAAAAGTATATATACAACAATTCGATATAAAATACAGACTAAACCTACCTATATTTATATTAAAAAATACTTGTTTGATTTATTTCTGCATGATAAAATGATAATAAGAAATATACAAAAAATACCAATTTGTAACAAAAAGATGGTTAGAATAATTAACCCAATATTTAAAGAATAGTTTGCAATATAGAACATATTTTGTACAAGCATTTGACGAGTTTTGTTATTAAAACATTCTTTGATAGTACCATGCGTATAGCAGAATAGATAAACTTTTTTGTTTATGAAACAAAAGATTGCAAGTAATGTATTCTATAATTTTAAAAACACAGCAGATTTGCGGGGTCTGCTTTGTTAATACAATGGAGGAATCCTAATAGGTGCTTTCATTGTAAATAAATTATTAATGGAGGGGTAATTATGCTACAAAAAATGAACGGAAAGGTTAAAAAGATTCTTGGAATTAGTATCGCATTTCTTATGTTGATCATGGTAATTCCAACATCAATCGCAAAAGCAGCAACCAATAAGACCTATGATTTTAATTCGATGACTTATCAATCCACATGGGGAGTTACATATTCTATCAGTAATGGATCAGGAACATTTAATTTCACTGGTCAATACCGTGAAATTAAGTTCAATCTTCCGGAAACGCTAGATATGTCTCAATGTACTAGTGTAACATTCAATGCTTCCAGTCCAAATGGACAGATTGCATTTAAGCTTTACGATACTTCTGGAAATCAGGTGGCTGTAGTGTATAACTTTAATTCCAATACCTCAGACTGTACCTTCGCACCAAATAGTACGGCAAAGGTAAACAGTATTGGAATAATGGCGCAAGGGACAAATAACTACTCAGCAGTTGTGAATCGAGTTACATTTACAATGACAGGAGGGTCTTCTGGCACTGGTTCTTCAACTTTATTAAACACTTATGGAAATATATTAAAAAACTCTGGAACTGCTGTTAATTTAAGTCAGCTGCAAAATTCAAATACACTAAGTGTGATTAAGACGCAATATAATAGTATCACATTAGAGAATGAAATGAAGCCAGATGCAGTTCTTGGAAGTTCATCAACATTAATGACTGTTGCTCAAGCAAAATCGAATGGTTATTATATTCCTTCTAGCTACACGGAAAGTACAGTTCCAACTCTTAAATTTAGTACCATCGATGCAGTTCTACAGATTTGCTACAATAACGGGCTAAAGCTTAGAGGACATACATTAGTATGGCATTCCCAAACACCGGATTGGTTCTTTAGAACAGGTTATAGTTCTAGTGGATCGTATGTTAGCCAAGCTGTTATGGATGCAAGAATGGAAATGTTTATTAGGTCTTATATGAGTCATATTTATAATGGAAGCTATGGAAGTGTAGTATATGCTTGGGATGTTGTAAATGAGTATTTGCATGCTTCTACCTCTGGATGGTCTCAAGTTTATGGATCCAACCTTGGTACCACACCATCTTATGTAAAGAAAGCTTTCCAGTATGCGTATGATTGTCTTAGCAGTTTTGGATTAACGAATTCAGTAAAATTGTTTTATAATGATTACAACACATATGAGGTTACAGATCAGATCCTATCATTAGTAAATTTTATTAACTCTGGTACGAAACTTTGCGCTGGTGTTGGAATGCAGTCTCACTTAAATACCTCCTATCCTTCTGTATCGGCATATAAAACAGCTATGCAGAAGTTCTTGAATGCAGGATATGAAGTACAGGTTACTGAACTTGATGTTACGAATACATCAGCTTCCACACAAGCTACTTATGTATATGATTTGATGACTGCTATTCTTTCTCTAAAGAAAGCAGGTGGGAATATCACTGGTATTACATGGTGGGGACTATATGATAGCGTATCTTGGCGTGCCTCCCAAAATCCTTTGTTATTCAGTAATTTAACTACTCCAAAAGAATCTTATAATAAAGCGTTACAAGCATTTACAGATGCAGGATATTAATTATATTTGATAAGTGATACAGTAAATAAAAAGTATGTAATAGCGCATCGAGGGGATATTTTATTTACTAACTAAAAACTGTCATCCCGCAATGGCAGAAGGATAAATTATTGAGCGTATTTTTGATTAAGGCACAACATTTTTCTAACTTGTTTGTGCCTTAATTAATGCGTAAGGGCCTGTATAACTCATGATTACCAAGATGTTTCGGTGAAACTATTTTACAAAGTATTGGTTGTTCAGTTATATCTTGCAAACCACTTCAATGTAAGCTACAATGAGTAAAATGTCGTGAAGAACAAGCGATAAAATAAAACTAATATGCAGGTAGGTGGGGATAAAAAGATGGAACTGAAAGTGATTAATCAAGAGTTTACAGTGTGTAAAATAGATAATATTAACAAAATAAATTTTTTAGATGAGTATTGTTTTCTAGGGAAAACAGAGGAGGAAATATCATTAGTATGTAGTACAAAGTTCGCACCCCCTGAAACGATAGAACGTAACGATGGATGGAGAGCATTTCGTATTGAAGGCATATTGGACTTTTCATTGATTGGGATATTATCTAAACTTACAACTATCCTTGCAGAAAATCATATAGGTGTTTTCGCAGTGTCCACCTATAATACTGATTACATATTAACAAAAGATGTTGATTTTGAAAAAGCTTTGAATGTGCTTGAGAAACAAGGTTACTATATTAATAGATTGTAAAAGAAAGAAACTTGTTTTCATGGAAAAAGGAGTTATAATGAAATTTCTAAAGAGAATCGATTATAATGCACCAGTAGTTTTAAGTTTTGCAATCCTCTCCTTTATTGTTTTACTATTGGGAGAAGCAACAGGTGGAGCTTCCACGTTAAAATTTTTCTGTGTTTATCGTTCTTCCTTGACAGATCCGTTTACCTATTTTCGGTTTTTTAGTCATGTCTTAGGTCATGCAGATTTACAACATTATGCAAGTAATATGCTTCTGTTATTAATCCTTGGACCAATGCTGGAAGAAAAGTATGGAAGTAAAATAATACTCGAAATGATCGTTGTAACAGCCTTTGTTACTGGTATCATTAATTTTATATTCTTTACCAATGGATTACTAGGTGCAAGTGGAATCGTATTTATGATGATCGTCCTGTCTTCGATGGTCAGTTTAAAAGAGGGGAAGATACCATTAACTCTTATTATTGTTGTAATTATCTATCTTGGACAAGAGATATCGGTTGGGCTAACAACGAAAGACAACATATCGCATTTAACTCATATTTTAGGAGGAGTTTGTGGTGGTATTATGGGAGCGATGGTTTTTAATAAGAAGAAACTGGTATAGTAAATCCTACGTTTGTCATTCTATTTCCTACTAAGAAACGTCTTTACAGTTTTTGGTACTATGTTATAATTGAAAGCAAGCTGTTTGGCAATAAAGTAGATAGTTTGCAAAAGAGTATTACAAGCCAAACAAATTTATGATTACGAGTGAATAGAGGTCAAAATTGCGAGAATTAAAAAGCATTGAAGAAAAAATATTAGATAGGACATTATATTTGATCGGGAAGGATGGCTCCTGCAATATATCGATAAGAGCTATCGCTAAGGAAGCAGATGTTAATGTAAGTGCAATAAACTACTATTTCCGCACGAAGGAGGAAATGTTAAAGCAAGCGAAGGAGCTATACATTGTAAACACTCAATCCATTACCGATATTCTTAAGGAAGAATATGAAGACGAAGAAAAACTAATAGTTGCATGCAATGAAATTTTGGAATATATAATACGATATCCAGGCATTACTGTCCTATTAAAAGATGCCAAAGAAAAAGAGGATGAAATATCAAAAAAGATTCTAAAGGCATCTGATGAGATGTCGACAGGTATCAATGATCTCTTAGCTAAAGTGTTAAAGGAAGATCTTAATCAATACAAATTAATGGTATTTTGGTCAGCCATTAATTATCCAATCGAAAATCAAGGAATAAATCAATTTAATACCACTATTATAGAAGATAGAGAAGATAGAGTATCCTATATTAAGTACTTACTCTCAATTTTAAAAGGAAAATAAAAGAAAATATGAATAGTAGTTCATTTGGCGGAGATGGAACAGAATATAATTCTTACTATGTGTTAGAGCGATAAATTATGAATGATTGAAGTTCGCAATCTTTATATATTGTGTAATAAAAGAAGTCCCATTTAGCAGAGCATTTTATGCCCTACTAAATTAATATCATTTTTCAACCACATGTTGCGATAGAGCTTTATTTTTAGTAAGAGTATAATTGTATCTAGATGGAAGTTGTCATCAGTAAGTTGACAGCTTCCGTTTTTTATTGTGTCCTAGTATAGGTTCCAAACTACACATTTATAGTAACAAATATGGACCCTATATCATTTGAAGCATTATATATAGGATAGTTGTTAATGCGTAAAAAAAATACTATGACAAAATTAAAACAATTTGTTTTAAACATATTGATTTAATTTTAACAATGATATATAATCCAAGTATCATCATAATAGAGTTATTTTAAGTTGTGGCATTCGATGATAATAAAAGTTGGAGGTTAAGATTATGGCTTACGAAAAACTATTTAGTCCAATAAAATTAAGAGGCTTGGAATTAAAAAATCGAATTATGTTTCCTGCGATGGGAACGAAGATGCCCACTGAAGAAAAGCAAGTGAATCAACAACTGATAGACTATCATGTAGCTAGAGTGAAAGGTGGATGTGGATTAAACTTTACCGAGGTTTGCTCCGTGTATCGTTTGGCTTCCCCTAAAAAATTCTTAGCAATTAGTGAAGATAAATATATTCCGGGATTAAAGAAATTAGCTGATGCCATTCATGAAGCTGGTGGAAAAGCGGGGGTACAGTTATGGCTTGGAGGTTTTGCTGTTGCAAGTGACCCAGAACAGATGATTATTATACCAAGTGATGTTCCTGTGCCGGGTACTGAATATACACTGCCAGGAGCTAGTATTGAGACAATTAAAGAAGCGGTGAATGCATTCGGTGAGGCTGCAAAAAGAGCTGTTGAAGCAGGATATGATACGATTGAATTTCATGCTGGGCATAATTATACACCTCACTCCTTTTTAAGCCCATATTTTAATAGAAGAACGGATGAATATGGAGGAAGCCTTCCTAACCGTGCAAGATTTTTAATTGAATGTATCGAAGCTATACGACAGAACATTCCAGAGGATATGCCGTTATTCATGAGACTTGATGCTCATGATGATTATCTTGAGGGCGGACTTACGATTGAGGAAGTTATTGAATTTTGTAAGATGGCAAAGGCATCCGGCGTGGACGTACTGGATGTTTCTAGAGGTAATTTCTCAACAGCAGCAATCAAATATGAGGTTCCACCGATTGACTTACCTAGAGGCTTTAATGTTGAAAATGCTGCAAGAATCAGAAAAGAAACGGGCATGATTACAGTAGCAGTTGGTAGAATTAATGATCCTTTACAAGCAGAGACAATACTAACAGATGATAAAGCGGATATGGTTGTTATTGGACGTGCACAATTAGCAGATCCTGAATTTTGTAATAAGGCAAAGGAGGGACGGGAAGGCAGTATTGTACGCTGCGTAGGCTGTAATCAAGGATGTTATGACGGATTTGTATCGACAGAGATGCCATTTATCACTTGTTTAAGAAATCCAGCTCTCGGAAGAGAAGCGGAATATCAACTTACCGAAACAACGAACCCTAAGAAGGTGTTAATCATTGGCGGTGGTATCGGAGGCTTGGAAGCTGCCCTTCAGTTAAAAAGAAGAGGTCATCAGCCAATCTTATGTGAAGCCTCAGGAACGCTTGGAGGTCAGTTTGCTTTAGCAGGAGAAGCACCAAGAAAAGAGGAGATGAAACTAGCTGCCATTGCAATGGGTGAGCAAGTGAAGAGTGAAGGTGTTGAGGTAAGACTTAATAAACCGGTTACAGAAGAATTAATCAAGCAGATTAATCCAGAGGAAGTAATTATAGCGGTAGGGTCTGCTCCAATCGAATTAAATATTCCGGGAGCAAAACTTTCTCATGTGACGAACTCACATGAAGTACTTGCTGGTAAAAAAGAAGTTTCAGGCAGAGTTGTAGTAATTGGTGGCGGTCTTGTTGGTCTAGAGGTTGCTGAATATATTCATGAGATGGCAGACCATATTACAGTAGTAGAAATGCTTGATCAGGTCGCAAAGGATCTTGGTCAGCTACGTAATATTTGTGTTATGGAAAGTCTATATGCTTCTGGTGTAGAAACAGTAACCAATGCAAAATGTGTTGAAATAAAAGAACATGCAGTAGTTGTAGATAGAATGGGTAATTTGGAAGAAATCCCTTGTGAATTTGTTGTCGTAGCTATCGGTGCAAAGTCACGTAATTTTGATAATATTATCACATACTGTAAGGAAAATAACATAGCGACTCATGTTATTGGAGATGCTATACGAGCAAGAAGGGCTCTTAACGCAGTTGCTGAGGCAAATGAAGTGGCTAGAGCTATATAATTTTTAGAAAGAAAGGCAAACTGATATTCCATAATGGAAATTCAGTTTGCCTAAATCTATTTAAGAAAGCTATTTTCAATTTCTCTTATGAGATATCAAAATTCGCTACTATTAAGAGAAAACAATTTAACTTTTTACAGTCGGTAAACTGCTTAAATTATTGTTTTCTGTGCCATCTGGTAATGATTTCAGATATTCGGTATCTTTACGATGAGCTACACCTACTCCACTGATTTCACCAGCTTTGGCAAGTTGAACGCCTTCTTCTTTTGAGACAACTGCACCATCCGATAATTGATAACCTGTAATAGTGCCACTTTCTTTTACTAATCCAGTAATGTGTTTTGCATTTTCTTTTGGTTGTGGTATATCGTCTAGTGCCGCCATAGCGAGAGAGGAACCATCAATTTTATTATTTTCCATATATTACTCCATTTCTGCGCTGCCATTTAAGAATTAATAGTTTGTGGTCACAGCGCATGCACAAACTTAGTAAGGGGAATTACTTTTTCCTCCTTTTCTTTTTAAAGATCTTAAAGATAGTATTGCTTCAGTGAAACGAAAAGTATTCATCAAGAAACAAATGGTAAAGAAACTATCATCTTTCGCTTTGACAAAGCCATGTTCCCATGCTAGAATATCAAAGGATTTGCAAATGCTTTAAATAAGAAAAAATTCAGTTACAGAATGGAGATATTTCTATATTTGATAATTTTTGCAAGGACGGAATAATAAGATAACATAAGGACGTTATAATTCGATAATTTTATCAAAAACAAGTTTCGTTATTACGATTAGTTATATGATTTAAGGATTCGTAGTAATTACCAAAATGTTTTTGATATGAAATAGACATAAGGGAGGATACACGTGTTAACAATTAACCAGTATGTAAAAGCAGAGAGTTTACAGCAAGCCTATGAATTAAACCAAAAGAAAAATAACGTGATTCTTGGCGGAATGCTTTGGCTGAAGATGCAGAAAAAAAGTGTGGGTACAGCCATTGATTTATCAAATTTAGGATTAGATACGATTGAAGAAACGGAGGATAGCTACTTAATAGGAGCTATGGTAACGCTTCGTACCTTAGAGTTACATAAAGGTATCAATTCTATGACAAATAACGCAGTCTCTGAGAGCGTAAAACATATTGTAGGTGTTCAATTCCGAAATCTCGCAACGATTGGCGGGAGTATATTCGGCCGATATGGTTTTTCTGATGTACTTACTATATTCATGGCTTTGGATGCTTCGGTTGAATTATATCAAAAGGGAATTGTCTCAATGGAGGAATTCTCAAAAATGCCTTATGATAATGACCTTTTAGTACGCGTGATTATTAAAAAACAAAAGATGAAGGTGGCTTACCTTTCACAACGAAATACGAATACAGACTTTCCTGTATTGACTTGTGCGGTTAGTAATATAGAAGGAACGTATCGATGTGTCATCGGTGCTAGACCAAAGCGTGCAGTCTGTCTATACGATAGTAACGGTATATTAAAGGATGGTATCACACAGGAAAGTGCAGAAAAGTTTGGCGAATTTATGAAGGGTCAGATTATTACTGGAAGTAATATGCGTGGAAGCGAGGAATATCGCAAGATACTTTCTGGCGTATTATCAAAGCGAGCATTGTTAAAGTTAAAGGATTATGAGGTGACGTCTTATGCAGATTAAGTTATGGCTCAATGGAAAAATGGTGACGGAAGACGTTGCTGCTGATATGTTATTAATTGATTTTCTACGTGCTCATGGTTGCTTCAGTGTAAAAAGAGGCTGTGAAACAGCAAATTGCGGACTATGTACTGTTTTTGTTGAGGACAAGCCAGTACTTTCTTGTAGTATGCTAGTGGCTAGAGTAGATGGTAAGAAGATAACAACATTAGAAGGCTTACAAGAAGAAGCAGAAGATTTTGGAGCATTTATTGCGGATCAAGGTGCAGAACAATGCGGATTTTGTAATCCTGGATTAATCATGAATGCAATTGCCATGTTTCGTGAAAATCCAAACCCAACAGACGAAGAGATTATACAGTATCTAGCAGGAAATCTATGCAGATGCTCAGGATATGAAGGACAACTTCGTGGAATCAAGGCATTCCTTAGCTTTAAGAAAGAAAAAGGGGGTGTATGCTAATGGCAGATTTTAAAGTAGTTAATAAACCAATTCGAAAAATAGATGCCATGGCATTAGTGACAGGAAAACCTGTTTATACAGACGATGTAACACCATCTGATTGCTTGGTAGTTAAAGTAATGCATAGCCCTTATGCACATGCAATGATAAATGAGATTGATACAGAGATTGCGAAAAAGGTACCAGGTATCGAAGCAATCTATACTTATAAAGATGTACCTGGGAGACGTTTTACAATGGCGGGTCAGACCTATCCAGAACCAAGCCCATATGACCGTTTGATTTTAGACCAAAGACTCCGTTTTGTCGGTGATGGTGTGGCAATTGTAGCCGGAGAGACAGAAAAAGCGGTTGATAAAGCGCTAAAACTAATTAAAGTAAAATACGAGGTGCTAGAGCCAGTTCTAGATTTTAGGACTGCAAAAGATAATAAAGTATTGGTTCATCCAGAAGAAAGCTGGGAAGCACTTTGTCCAGTTGGAGCAGATAACAAAAGAAATCTCTGTGCGACCGATTTAAGCGAACATGGTGATGTTGATGGCGTTATGGCAGAGTGTGATGTTATTGTGGAAAATACTTACCATACGAAAGCCAATCAACAAGCGATGATGGAGACATTTAGAACCTATACCACAATGGATCCATATGGCAGGTTACATGTGATAGGCTCTACTCAGATTGTCTTCCATGTGAGACGTATTTTAGCGAATGCATTAGATATTCCAAAATCAAAAATACGTGTAACTAAGCCTAGAATAGGTGGTGGATTTGGTGCAAAGCAAACTTGTGTAACAGAAATATTTCCTGCTTTTGTTACATGGAAAACTGGAAAAGCGGCGAAACTAATTTATACAAGAGAAGAGAGTCAAACCGCTTCCACACCTAGACATGAGATGGAAATCAAAGTACGTATTGGTGCTACAAAAGAGGGTATCATTCGTGTACTAGATGTCTATACATTATCCAATACAGGATCTTATGGAGAACATGGGCCAACTACGGTAGGACTTTCTGGACAAAAATCGATCTCTCTTTATAACAATAACTTAGAGGCTTATCGTTTTGGCTATGATGTAGTGTATACGAATGTCCAATCTGCTGGTGCTTACCGAGGATATGGTGCAACGCAGGGTATCTTTGCTATGGAATCAGCAGTGAATGAGTTAGCATCGAAACTTAACATGGATCCTGTAATTATCCGTGAGAAGAACATGGTAAAAGAAGGACAGGTTATGCCTTCTTATCATGATGAAACAAACAGTTCTTGTGCCTTAGATCGCTGTATGACTCGTGCGAAAGAGATGTTTGATTGGGATAACAAACCTTTGGCAGTTGATTTAGGAAATGGGAAAATAAGAAGTGTCGGTGTTGCCATGGCGATGCAAAGTTCAGGAATTTCAGGAGTCGATGTAGGTTCTGCTACAATTAAGTTAAACGATGAAGGATTTTATGCATTATCCATCGCAGCAGCAGATATGGGAACTGGCTGTGATACCATCTTAGCACAGATGGCAGCAGAGTGTCTGGAATGTGATTTTGATGATATCATTGTATATGGAGCTGATTCCGATAGTTCTCCTTATGATTCTGGTTCCTATGCATCTAGTACAACTTATGTGACAGGAAAAGCGGTAGAAAAAGCTTGTCTGCAATTAAAAGAAAAGATGTGTAAGATAGCAGGTGAAATGTTATCTTGTTCGACGGAAGATTTAGTATTCCAAGGAAAGAAGATTAGTAAGGTTGATGGTAGCGAAGAAATCACATTAATGGACATTGCAACAAAGTCCATGTGTGGTAATACAGAAGCTACACAAGTAACAGTGTCACATTCTTCTAAAGTTTCACCACCTCCATTTATGGTTGGTATGGTTGAGATTGAGGTAGATAAAGAGACTGGAGCTACCACCCTTTTAGATTATGTTGCAGTAGTTGACTGCGGTACGGTAATCAACACGAATTTAGCTCGTGTTCAAACAGAAGGTGGTTTGGCACAAGGTATCGGTATGGCATTGTACGAAGATGTAACTTATAATTCTGTTGGTAGAATCTATGAAAATTCATTTATGCAATATAAGATTCCTACTCGTCTTGATGTAGGTAAGATGAGAGTTGAATTTGAAAGTAGCTATGAGCATACTGGTCCTTTTGGAGCAAAATCAATTGGTGAAATCGTAATTAATACTCCTTCCCCTGCGATTGCGCATGCAATCTATAATGCGACTGGAGTATGGCATCGTGAGTTACCAATAACTCCTGAGAAGGTTATGATGGGGATATTAAAAAATGAAAACTAGACTTATATTACTGGCGGCTGGAAACAGCCGTCGTTTTGGAAGTAATAAGCTTTTATATTCGATTGATGAGAAGCCGATGTTTATGTATGGGTTAGAAGTTATGAAGGAACTTATATTAAAGGATTTCGACAGAGAGCTTTATGTTGTTACCCGGTTTGAACCAGTGATGGAGGCAGTGGAGGAAATGAAGTCTGATCCGTATCTACATGATCGAACTCATATAGTAAATTCACCAGAAAGTACACTTGGAATCTCATATTCAATTAAAGCTGGTTTACTTGAAGGAGAGATTCAGCCAGATTATTATGTGTTTATGGTTGCGGATCAACCTTTCATAAAGGTAGAGACTGTGGAGAGATTAATTAAGGAAACGCTGAATCAGGAAAAAATAGCGGGATGTGTTACCTGGGAAGGGGTTCCTGGCAATCCAGTAATTTTTTCAAAGCATCTAAAATATGAATTGCTAGAGTTACAAGAAGATCAGGGTGGTAAAGTAGTCTTAAAGAAGTATATGAATCAGATTTGTAAAATCACAGCGTCATGTGAAGAAGAATTAATTGATAAGGACACCAAAGACGAATTTGATATGGATGGTAGGTAAGGAGATAGGTTGATAGAAAAAATAACTTCATAACGGCATGAAATGAGGTAATCAGAACTATAGATGTATTCGGGGAAGAAACCAATGAAACATTAAAAGCTCATAGTCTGAACTTAAAAAGATGTTTCATTATGTTAAGTGATAACTAAAAACACGAAAGATTTATACACAGGAGATTTATATGACCATTGGAAAAAAAGAAGTAAGAAATACTAAGGTAAAAAGAAGTATAAAAACAAAACTCATTCTAATAATTGCTCCGCTTGTTGTCATTGCAATTGGAACATTACTTATGATTACGTATACAAATTCAAGGAAAATCATAATGGATGATGCAAACCAACTGGTAAAGTCATTAACAAAATCAAATGCAAATGAGATAGAAACTTGGTCACAAGAAATAATTTCCTCATTAAATCAAGTTCAGAATACGCTTAATAATGTTGAATTAGATACCAATGCTTTGATGAAGTACTTAAAATCAACTATGAATCAAAATGATAGTTTTGCAGATGGTGTATATGTTGGAACAGACAAGCAAGAACTGTTTACTCCTTTTGACTTTACAATGCCATCAGGTTTCATAGTTACTGAGAGGGATTGGTTTAAAGAAGGGTTGGAAAATGAACATTTCCAATACGGAACAGCATATCTAGATGCTCATACTGGAGAATATATTGTAAGTGCTTCTGCTAAACTTAAGTCAGCTAATGGAGTGAAAAAAGTCGCTTCAGTAGACATATCTTTAAAAGAAATGTCGAAAATTATTAGTACGAAAAAGATAATGGAAACTGGCAGACTTTTTATCGTTGATATAACCAGTAGTAAGATTCTCGCAATTAATGATGAAACTCTAATCAATACTGATTTTAATGTTAGTAATAACGATAAATTGATTGCAGAGATGGCAGCTAGGATAAATTTAGATATTGATGAATTCACTGAGCTAACATTAGATGGAAGTAAATATTCTGTTGATGTTCAATCGATTAAGAATACTCCTTGGAAGGTGATTGGATACATACCTCATTCCGAAATTTTAGAAACATTAAACAATCTTCAAATTTTTGTATTTGTTCTATTTCTAGGTTCTATGATTGTGTTAGTAGTCTTAGTAGAACGAGTTATTCACTATATCATAAAACCAGTAAAGAATTTAAATACTTCTATTGAAAAAATAACATCAGGCGATTTCTCTGTTGATGTGAGCATTAAGGGAAATGATGAAATTGCAATGATGTGCAATAACATGCAAAAATTTATTGAAACAATGCGAGGTACAATTATAGAAGTTACCAGCATGTCAAACAGTTTAGAAAAGCAGTCTGATAACAGTACTAAAATCGCTCAAGTATTATACGATTCCGCACAAACACAATCAAATGCGATGTTAGAATTAAATCAAACGGTAGATGAGTTAGCTAGAGCTGTAACTGATGTTGCAGAAAATACGACCTCTCTTTCTATGGTAGCTTCAGAAACAGGCCAAAAAGGTAAAGATGCAGGTGAAAAGATGAAAGATACCGTTATGATATCTGAAAAAGGTAAAGAAGATATGCTTCATATTGATACTGCTATGAAGAGTGTTGATTTCAATGTATCTCAGCTAAAAGAAGCAGTGGAACAGGTAATTGAATCCAGTGAAAAAATCAATGATATCGTTAAGTTGATTGCTGATATTTCAAGTCAAACGAATTTATTATCATTAAATGCAGCGATAGAGGCAGCAAGAGCTGGAGAATCTGGAAGAGGATTTTCTGTTGTTGCAGAAGAAATTAGAAAGCTTGCTGAAACCAGTGAAAGTTCTGTGAGAAGTATAGCGGAATTAAATCAAAACATACAAAAGCTTGTAACCAATACTGTAGATAAGACACAGGAAAGTACGGACAGTATTAAAAACAGTATAAACTTAATTCAAGCTGCCAGTGATACGTTTAATAAGATCTATGTAACTATCAGTGAGACCAGTGATATTGTCGAAGATATGATTGTAAATGTTAACCGTGTAGATGATGTGGCTACTTCGGTAGCAGCCATAACGCAAGAACAATCTGCTGCAGCAGAAGAAATACTAGCAACTTCGGAAAACCTATCAAGCCATGCTGCGACAATAACAGAACATAGCTTTACGGTAGAACAGGATGCATCAGTGCTTTCACAAACTGCGGAAAATCTTAATAATCAAATGAAATTCTTTAAGATATAAAGAAATAGATATGGAGAAAATGGGGGTAACCATTACTGTATTTTGAAGTTAGCTGGAGTTTCCATCGCTACTGTAAGGGACTCCGTACGAAAGAACTATTCAAAGGTAAGGAGATAAGAGTGAATCACACGCCAAGTTTGTGCTGCGCCAAACCCACGCCCTTAACTGCTCCTAAAAGATAGTCGCAGCATGGAGGCTAATAATGGTTCAAAAGCATTTTGATAAGGTTGTCGTAAATATTTATGATACAAGAGAAGAGATGGGAGAAGCAGCTGCTAGAGAAGCTTCGGAGTGTATAAAAAAGTTATTGCAAGAGAAAGACGTAATCAACTGTATGTTTGCGGCAGCTCCATCTCAGAATGAATTTTTAGTAGCTTTAGTAAATGATAAAAATATTCCGTGGCATCGAATCAATGCTTTCCATATGGATGAATATATGGGCCTAGAAGAAGGGGATTCCCGCACATTTCGAGCATTCTTAAAAAAGGCAATCTTCGATAAGGTTCCTTTCAACCAGATATTTTTAATCAATGGTGAAAAAGAACCGGAAGAAGAATGCGAGAGATTAGAGGCAATAATGAAAGAACATCCTTTGGATATTGTTTTCATGGGAATAGGAGAAAATGGTCATATTGCATTTAATGATCCACCGGTAGCAGATTTTAAAGACCCTAAAAATATTAAGATTGTTGAACTTGAAGAGAATTGTAGAAAGCAACAAGTAAATGATAAATGTTTTGAGAGTCTAGATGAAGTTCCTAAGAATGCGTTAACAGTTTCGATTCCGAAACTTATGCAGGCAAATCACATCTTTTGTATCGTTCCTGGAATCTTAAAAGCACAAGCAATTAAAGGTACTTTTCTAGGGCCAATCAATGAATCTTGCCCAGCTAGCATATTAAGGAGACATGACAACGCACATGTTTATGTAGATAAGGATAGTGCATCGAAGTTATAAAAAATAATTGCAGTGAAGTTATAAAAAATAATGAGTCTGTTACACCATGGTTTGTAGTGAATAATTTTTACTAAAAAAATTGGCTCTGTCACAACATACTGTTGAAAATTAGTGATATTTAAGCAGAGCTTACCACTCTGCTTAAATAATGCTATTAGAATAACCCACCATTATACTTTAATTGAGCAAAAATCATAATAATTAAACCGATAATAAAACAGACTCCAAAGAATATCCATCCATAAAACGTAGTTGTTATAAAATCAATTGCACCTGTCAATATCATTCCGATTCCCATAACAATACATGCCTTACCCATTTTTTCTGTGTATGGTTTCTTGTCCTTTTCAATCACTTTAGTATAGTGATAATCATGGATTAGTGTTATCTGTTCTTTTTTCCAGATACGCCACCCCAAAAAACTAAAAATTAACCCAATTAGTACCAGAAATACTAATTCAAACATATATACCCTCCATTCTATCCATTAGTTTAATAATTCTTCTATATTTAAAATAACTCAAATTCAGATATTTAATGGTATTGATGGACGCATTGACAATTGTCTGAAGTGAAAAGAAAGAATACTTGTCATTGCTTTAGCTAAGAGCAAATCAGCTTTTTCAAGTTGTGTATGACCTTTTAAGTCAAACCAAGTATGCCATACAAGATAGTTGTTAAGGTATTTTGTAGCCACACCATTAAATTTATCCATGAACTTCTTAAGCTTTGTATGATAATTATTGATTCTTTGAATATTGTAAATTCCCTTTTTCTCTTTACCTGATTTTAGCTGAATTAACTGAATATTTTTACTTTTAGCAAATCTAACATAAGCATTCATTTTATCCGTACAAAGAGTTGATTCAGAACAGATTTTTCCATCATAAACAGCATGTAAATTCTTAGTTGCTATCCTTCCTAATGATGCTATTTTACCATAAGAATGACCTTTTCGGTCAATAGCACATGGGACACAGACCTGCTCTTTTGATAATCCTCTTTTATGTGCTAAACCACCACGTTTGCGAGCTTCTCTCGGTATTTTAAAGGAACTTCTCTTATGATTGCCTTTATATGAAACACGAAAAAAGGTTTCATCTGCTTCTATAATACCATCCAATCTTGTTTTTTCAGCAGGTTGCTGGAGGGCATCCAGGAGTTTATGTCTCCATGCAAAAGCTGTATTTCGGTGAATACCACAAATATTCGCAGATTTACGTACAGAAAAACCATTCAACATACATTTAGTGAATGATTCCCAAATACTAAGATTCTTGCGTGTTCCAGATGCAACTGAGTTAGATAATACAGTAAAGGATTTTCCACAGTCCTTACAGACATAACGTTGTTTATCAATGGTTTTGTTTCCGTCTTTATCAGTTTTGTAAATATGACCATTTCTTGAAATATGACCAATACAACCGCAATGGGGGCATACGAATCCAGACGTAAAGCGTTCATCTTTGACAAATTGCTCAAAATCGTTATCAATAGGTAGTTGATATGAAATCATTGAGTATAGCTTTTTCTGTTCTTGTGGTGAAAGCTGAGTATACAGTGTAAAAACGTCTTTAATATCTGGCATATAATATCCCTCCTTTTACAGTTTATAAGGGTATTATAACACACTAAAAAGAACTTACAAACTAATGTTCTGAATATCAACAAAATGTTGTGACAGAGCCAAAAAATTAAAGAAAGGAGCATCGCAAAATAGCAATTTCATAGCTATTAAGCGATGCTTCTCTAGTTTATAAGGTGAATGTTAAAGGATGCGCCGCATCCCCTAAACCTTCTTTTTGGGACTATCGAATTATTCTATCCAAAGTAATTGAATATATTTTTTCAACCCCTTTAATTATGTTGACGAGTTATGTCTCGTGTTGTAGTATTTAATTAAGATCATGATTAAATTTAAGGTGGTGATTAATATGAGTATTAGAATTCGTTTGAGAAATAGTCTTGACCAAGCTTTATCCCATGCAGAGTAAGCGATAGATCTTTTCTGTATGGGATAATAAGAAATATCTGCGAAGCTCTGCACTTTATGAATAAAAAGGAGAGACTTAATTCTCTAATTATATTGATAAGGAGCGGATATTTTGAAGTACATAAATGCAGCAGAAATATTACCAGATAATCTCTTAAATGAAATCCAAAGATATGTGAATGGAGAAGTTTTGTATATCCCCAGTGTTAAAAAGGAAATAAAATGGGGAGAAAGAAATGGTACAAGACAATACTTTGAGAGTCGAAACCGAGTGATAAAGCAAAAGTTTCAGATTGGTATTACAATCGAACAGCTAGCAGAAGAATTTGGATTAGCATACGAGACGGTGAGAAAAATAGTTTATAGAATGGACTAAGTAAGATCTTTATAATAACAAATTTCCTTTATAAAATGAGAACAATTGGATCGATTTGATAGTATAGCAGCCTTTGGAATTTATTGAAAGGGGTAGTTTCTATTATCCACCAAGTTGTTCTCGTTTTTTATGGATTGTTTCTTAAACATTTAGCTCTCTTGTGCTGAAAAACAAGATAAAAGATTAAAGTAATCTTGTGGGGTAGAATAATTATAAAAAAGGTCGGAATACTCAATTGGTTCGGTATGAACTATAATGAAATAGACTAGAAATATTAAGAGTATTTAGGAGGTATCGCTATGTCTATTAATTTTAGAAACTATACAAATCAAGCTGGTATTACTCAGGATTATTATTTGGTGAGGAATTTTTTCATTAAACTTGGATATTGTGAGTTTACTTATGTAAGGTGGGATTGGATGGCTACCCACGGATATCTGGATCGAACCTCTGTGGGTAACATAGGATTATGGTGTGAGGATAGTGAGGTTGTGGGTGTTGCAACTTTTGATTGCTCCTTAGGTAGCGCTTTCTGCTTAACATTACCGGAGTATGCTTATTTAAAGAAAGAAATGTTATTATACTCTGAAGAGAAACTATCAAAGGAAGGTAAATTTGAAATTGTTATACAAGATAAGGATAAAGAATTTCAAGAGATTGCAGCGATATTAGGTTATGTGGCTTCAGAAAACAGGGAGCTCGATTCAATATTCTACATTGAGCAAACATCTACAGACTATCAGCTTCCTGAAGGTTTTAGAATCACCACCATGCAGGATACTTTTGACTTAAAACAATATGGAAGGGTTTATGGAAAGGGTTTAATCATGAGTTAAATGGGGAGGGTGAATATAAGTTTACGAAGGAACTTGAATTACAAGGAAATAAAGAAATGTTACGTCCTAATGTGGATTTAGATTTAAAGGTAGCAGTTGTAGCACCAAATGGTAATTTTGTTTCTTATTGTGGTATGTGGTTTGATAAAGAGGCAGGATATGCAGTCATCGAACCTGTAGCTACAGATCCCCAATATCGAAAGATGGGGTTAGGCAAGGCAGCGGTTCTAGAAGGAATACGACGTGTTGGAGAAAAAGGTGCAAAAACTGCATTGGTCGGTTCTTCTCAACAATTCTATTATAGTATTGGTTTACGTCCTTATGCTTCGTCTACTTTATGGAGAAAAAAATAGTAAGATAAGTTATACACCGGCTGCCTATCGAAAGAAAACCAGGCCTCTTAAGCTTCCGATTCGTTTGAATGGAATGAGTCAGTTTGTCGGGATTATCAGCGACATATTCCTGAAATATTAGGTTATCAAGTATTACGTCCTGTAAAGAAAATTAATATTTGAAAAAATAAAAAAATAAATAATCTATAGAATGCCCTCATATATATGTAAAATAATGGTGTATTAATCCTATTCACTAAATTATAATAAACGAAACTTTGATAGTAAATTATGTTATGTAGGGGGTATTAAGATGTTAAGTAACAGAAAGATGAACCTTACTGAATTTGATGAAATGATGAAGTTAACATTTGAATTAATTAAAAGTCATTCAGACATAAAAGATTCAGAACAGGTAGACTGGAAAGGGCAGGTACACGATTTATTACCAGATGGGTTAGAGAGCGAAGGAAATTACTTCTATACCTTTTTTGATGAGACGGATAGTATTGTTGGATATGCTTGGTGTGTGGATAAAGAAGAGAATCTTCGACTAATCGCATACATTGGTGTTAAAAAGGAATATCAACGTAAAGGTTATGGTCTAGAAATCATGAGAACAGTTTGTGACTATGCCAAACAGGATGGAATCAATAAGATGGTATTAGGTGTTGAAAAAAATAACTTACCAGCTTATCAGTTGTATTTGAAAGAAGGATTTAATGTAGAAGGTGAAGAAGATATCCGATATATAATGATGAAGGAATTATAATCCTCTTATCAAAATTATTACTCAATAAATTAATTCATTTCCCTAATTAATTATATGAGGGAAAGCAGAATTAGTCATCTTTAACAATGAGATTGAAATCAAGAAGTTATTGTTCGAGTCGAATGGATAAAGACAAATTAATAGCATTAGAAGAATCACCAGCAAAGTACTGTTCTTTGTTGGTGATTCTTTTTATACATAATAAGAGAAAGCTCGTGATGAGTAATTTTATAGATCATTCTAGTAATTCTATAAATACATCGTGACTATTTTCTAGAATATATTAATAACAAAATAATAGAAAACAGCAATTATAGTTTTACTATGTTGTATACATCATCTTAAACTCCGTAGGAGTGCAATTCTTAACAATCTTAAACATCCGTATAAAAGAAGATAGGCTACTAAAGCCACATTGCAATGCAACTTCGGTGATGGTAAGTTCATCATTCATTAAAAGGCTTTCTGCATAAGCAATTCTTTTATTATTAAGATATCGATAAAAGGATACATTGGTAAATTGTTTGAATAACCGGCTGAAGTGGTATTTGCTAAATCCAGAAAGATCTGAAATTTCATCAAGAGTTAAATTTTCACCGCAATGTTCATTTATGTAATTGCAAATAAATAAAAATCTCTCTGTATATTCGCGCTGTTTTGAATTTTTATTCCGAAAGTGTGCGTTTGGAGAGTAATTTCGTCCTATTAGAACAAATATTTCGATTAATTTGGAGTAGATGGAAGCCTCACTAAGAGTCGCTTCAGCAAAATATTCTTCTTTGATGGAAAGTAATAATTGACGGATTTTAACATGTGCAGATGGGGACTCTTCGGCTGTTATAAGAAGGGCTGGAGCAATGAAGGATAAAGTCGTTTCTAATTCCCTCATCCCATAAAGCAGTGTAACATCCGCTTGAAAGATAAGGCGTTCCCCCATAGGCGGAGCTTCCATGCTGTGTACTACTCCTGGATTTATGATTAGAATGTCACCTTCCCTTAGACAAAATACTGTTTTTGAACAGGCTACATGGTAATCGCTTTTCGTTGGCATTATAATTTCAAGAGGTATATGCCAATGACTCGGGTAGTTTTCGCATTCGTCATTCACATAGAGTCGCAATTTCGTATTGATCTTAAAGTTTACAATCTCTTTCATCCCATGTAATGTTTCTATCATGAATCAACCTATCCTCCATTTCGCAAATCGAGTCTTGTTAATAGATACCATATATTTACATATAAGATTATAACAATTTTAAATTAAATTACAATCATATATGGGAAAAAATAGCAAGATTTCGTAGTTAAAAAGCAATTATTCGGATGAAAGGAATGTCTCAATTTGATATAGTAAAATCACAAAAAGACATACATATTATGGAAAATATTTATACAATATTCCTAAAATATGTTGATTCTAGGAGGTAGGGTATCTATGTTAAAGAGGAAAATATCAGCACTAGTTCTTGTCGCAGCAATGACTTTTAGTTTACTAGCAGGATGTGGGAATAAATCTTCGGATACTTCCACAAACAAAACGGATGGGGTAGTTGAAATTAAGTGGATGTTTTGGGATGACTTATCGGCCACTCAGGACTTAATTACAAAAGGATACGCACAAGTAATTGAACGTTTTAATGAACAATATGCTGGAAGATATCACTGTACACCGATTACTACAAATCTAGAGGAATATGATACGAAATTAAATGCATTAGTTGCTGCCAATAATTGTCCGGATGTATTTATCTGTAATCCAGGACCTAATTTAACGCAGTATGTGGAAAGTGGGACAGCAGCGGATCTAACGGATATTTTAAAGAAAAACGAATCAAAGTGGTATGAATCCTTTACAGAAGGTATTTTCGAGAGAATGACATACGATGGAAAAATTTATGCAGTTCCAACAAACTTTGCAGCAGCTTTAGTTTTTTATAATACAGAGATATTTGGAAAAACAGGGGCTTCTGTTCCAACAACATTTACGGAGTGGATTGCTACCTGCAAAAAGATTCAAGATGCTGGATACACACCAATTTCTTGCTCAGCTGGTACCGCTTGGTGCTTATCGATGATTGCAGGCTATCTTTGTGATAGAGCTGGTGGACCAGATAATTTAATTGGAGTAAATACGGGCACTTTAGATTGGACGAGTGAATCTTTTCTAAATGCTGGTGAAAAGTTAGTTGAATTATCAAAGTATTTTCAAAAAACAGCAGCAGGAGATTCGAATGATCAAGCAACTGCAGGTTTTTATAACGGCGAAGCTGCCATGTTAGTACAGGGATCTTGGGCAATTGGCCAGATTAATGGTAACAATCCTGAGATGGAGCCAAAGTGTGGAGTATTTTCTTTCCCAGCAATCGAAGGTGGGGCTGATCCTAATCGTATGATTGTTAAAACGGATAATCTGGTTATGAGTTCAAAAACGAAAAATCAGGACGCTTGTATAGCTCTTATGAAATGTTTTACAGACGAAACAGCACAGAAGTATACTGCCGAAGTTGGCGGAAAGATTCCAATTATTAAGGTTGATTTCGATAAAGAAAAAGCACCAGCACAGCTTAGTTATGTTATGGATATCTTAACAAAATCGACTGGTACCCTTGGTTTTTATAATGAATCTTTAGCATCTGTAGAGGCAGGGGATACATTCGATAATTCTATGGTTGACCTATTCCTCGGAAGTATTTCGGTAAATGAAGCATTCCAAAATGTTCAGGATTTCTATAAAGAGCATGTATGGAAAAAGTAAGATAATGGGAAGGCTGGGCTGTCGCGCTAGTGACAGCCCAACTTGGTAAAAAAATTAAGGCAGTTTACTTTTTTCAGATTAGGGGGGAATTGTTTGGATAAAATCTTTCGAAATAAGTTAGCTATCATTTTATTTATAACACCTGCATTACTTTTGTTTACAGCAATCCTATTGATCCCAATATGCCAGTCTTTCTATTATTCCCTATGTGATTGGAATGCGTTAACGTCACCTAAATTTGTTGCTTTCGATAATTTTAAGCGACTCTTTTTAAAAGATAAGATTATGAGGACTGCCCTTAAAAATTCTTTATTTTTTATGTTTTTTTCTGCTATTACGCAGCAGATATTGGGACTTATCCTTGCAGGAATATTAACTAATCTTAAGAGAGGTAGAAATCTATTTAAGAATATTTACTATCTACCGGCAGTACTGTCTTCCGCTGCACTTGGGTTGTTATGGTCTTTTCTTTTTAACCCGAAAATGGGTATTAACCAAATTCTATCTTATTTTGGAGTGGAAGGTCCACTTTGGTTAATGGACACGAAAGGGTTTATTATTTTACCAATGTGGGTTATTGCCTTTGTTGCCTTATGGCAGTATACAGGTACAACAATGATGCTTTACATGGCTCAGATTTCTGGAATATCGAAATCACTTTATGAAGCTTCCTACATAGATGGTGCAAGTAAATTTAAAAGTTTCTTTACTATCACCTTACCTTTAATAAAACCAATGGTAGCAACAACACTTTCTCTGAACTGTATTGGTTCCTTGAAGTTCTTTGATTTAGTTTATAATATGACGCAAGGCGGGCCGAATCATAGAACAGACGTCTTAGCAACACATTTATATAATGAGGGCTTTCAATACTTTAAATATGGTTATGCCAATGCGATTGGAGTAGTTCTCTTATTGATGTGTCTCATTGTAACAGTTGTAATTAACCGAAGTATAAAAGTAAAGAATTATGAGATGTAGGAGGTGTATGATGAAACGATTAAAATTTAGTAATATCATCATCTATCTATTTCTATCTGTCTTTGCATTATTGTATGTTGTACCATTTTTGTGGATGATTTCAGTATCCTTTAAAACCAATGCAGAGGTTTTTACCAATCCTTTTAAATTACCTCAAGTATTTCAATGGAACAATTATTATGTTGCTTGGAATAGTGGTAAGTTAGGTGTAGCAACATTAAATTCAATTATTGTATGTTTGATAACGTTACTTGCAAGTATGTTCATTGGTTCTATGGCTGCATTTGCAATTGCTAGAATGAGATGGAAATTAGCAAGACCAGCGATGACATATTTCCTTATTGGTATGATGATACCAGTTCATTGCGTTTTAATACCGTTGTTTATCCAGTTCTCAAAATTGAATTTAACAAATCATTTATTAGGATTAATTTTACCGTATATCACATTCTCTTTGCCAATGACAATTTTTATCATGACAAACTTTTTTAGAGGGATGTCATCCGAATTGTTTGAAGCGGCATGTATTGATGGTTGCTCTATCTATCGGTGCTTTTTTCATATTGCATTGCCACTTGCAAGAACTGGATTATTTGTTACTGGATTAATGACGTTTGTGAACAACTGGAATGAACTCTTAATGGCTATGGTATTTATTTCTGACGTACAAAAAAAGACTCTGCCAGTAACCTTAACTTATTTCGTTGGTCCGTATGCAACCAATTATGTTCAGATGTTTGCAGCGATTGTTATTGCAATAGCACCGTCCATTCTAATCTATTGTTGTTTTAGTAATCAAATCGTAGATGGCTTGACACAAGGAGCAATTAAGGGGTAAATTCTCAAAATCTGAATCAAATAAATCCATACTACATAATTAATTCATTTCATTAAGGAAAATTATAAGAAGAAATAACTATACTTTTATGATAAAATAGATTTAAATCGAAATGAATTACGTTAGGAGAGAGAAATAGATGAATGAGATTGATCAGTATATTCTTCAGTATCCATTGGAGCTTCAACATAAATTACAAGAGATAAGAAATATTATAAAAGAAGCAGCACCGGAAGCTACAGAGAAGATAAGTTGGAGAATGCCTACCTTTTATTTGAATGGTAACTTAGTACATTTTGCTTTGCATAAAGCGCATATTGGTTTTTATCCTGGGGCAGAAGGGGTGGAACAATTTAAACATAAGCTTGGTGACTATAAATATTCAAAAGGAGCAATACAATTTCCGCTTAGCAAACCGCTTCCAAAAGAGCTGATTACTGAAATTGTAAAGTTTCGAGTGGTAGAAAATAATAACAAATAGGCTACTTATATGTTCGGATAGAGGAATAGTATTTTTTTCTGTAAGGAGATAAACTTCTTATGGAAAAAACATACCATTCTTCTTTTTTGTATTATTTTATAAATGTATAAATTAAAGATGACCGAATATTAAATACTCCATTTGATAAAGAGATTACAGACCTAATGGAGGAAGAACTAACATCACAAGGTGTTCACCTATATCTAAATTCTGCAGTAACTGAAATTACAGAAAATAATGAAGTAAAAGCAATTGTGAATGGAAGTAAATTCATTCCTGTAGATATTGTTGTGATTGCGATTGGGGTACGGCCAAATACTGCGTTTTTAAAAGATACTGGAATAGAGATGTTACCAAATGGGGCGATTATTATAGATGAATATGGAAGAACAACGGTAAGAGATCTCTATTCTGCAGGAGATTGTGCAACGGTACCTCATCAGCTATTAAAAAAACCTGCATACATTCCATTAGCAACTAGTGCGAATAAGCTTGGAAGATTAGTTGGAGAAAATATGAGTGGCGCTATGACCGCTTATCAAAAAACTTTAGGAACAATTTGTATTAAGGTATTAGATTTAGAAGCTGGTGCTACAGGACTTACAGAAGAACAAGCCAAAAAACTTGGTATTAATTACGGCACTGCATTTGTTAACGATATGAATCAAGCAGGTTATTATCCAGGGCAGGAAAGCCCAAAAGAAAGGAATTGGGTCTTTTTATCTTAATTATATATCGTTACAATCAATGGTTACAAAGAAACCAATATACCTTAAAGTATTTAAATCTAATCCTGCACGGAACTTATATAGACGCTTTGGTTTTGAAACTTATGAAGAGACAGAATCGCATCATCTAATGGTTTTTAAACCATAGCAATTGTAAGGCTATGGTGGTTAAGTTTACATAGTTCATTTGTATTTATTAAAATCTAAGTATTTTGTTATTCCTGTCTTAGAAAGTAAGATAATTTAGACATGTACTTGATTTACGTTTACGTATTTTGTATTATCGATTATAATTAATATAATGGTTAATCCAAATACATAACATTGGGAGGATGAATTATTCCATATGAGAATAGGAAGAATATTAAAAATAGTGAGCATAGTACTTGGTGTTATTTTCGTTGTGATTTTAAGTTATGTTGCTTATGTATTCCTGACTTATCATAGAATTGATGATAATCAAATATTAGAAAGTTATACAAAAGGCGAGGTTAAAAAGCAGGAAGTGTCTCTTAATACTGAGTATTCAATTTTAACCTATAACATTGGTTTCGGTGCTTATTCTTCTGACTATAGTTTCTTTATGGATGGAGGAAAATTTTCCAGAGCATATAATAAGCAAGCAGCTATCGATAATATCAATGGCAGTATCAAGGTTGTCAAGAGCAAGGATACAGACTTTGTATTCATACAGGAAGTCGATCTTAAGGCTACTAGAAGTTATGGAGTGAATGAGAACGAGATGATTCTTGATGCATTTCAGGATATCTCTTCAGCATTTGCAGTTAACTACGATTCTCCTTATTTAATGTATCCAATATTAGAGCCACATGGGAAGTCAAAAGCAGGGATAAGTACAATATCTAAGTTTCGAATCATAGATTCAGTAAGACGCAGTTTACCGATTGATACTTCAGTTTATAAACTTATTGATTTAGACAGATGCTATACAATATCAAGAATTAAGGTGGAGAACGGAAAATACCTATGTCTTTATAATGTACATCTTTCGGCATATACTAAAGATGAAAGTATTGTAAAAAACCAGATAAAGATGTTAAGCGAGGACATGAAGAGTGATTTTGAGGAGGGTAATTATATTATCTGTGGAGGTGATTTTAACCAAGATCTATTAGGTGATTCTCCATCCATCTTTCACACTCCTACTTTGGAAGAGAATTGGGCAAAGCCATTTCCATCTCTTCTACTTCCATCCGGTATTACAGTTGCATATGATCTATTAAGTGATGAATTGAGAGGGAAGTTAACTCCTTCTTGCCGTAATGCGGATTCTCCATATATCAAAGAAACTTCTTTTGTTACAATGGTAGATGGTTTTTTAATCTCTACTAATGTACAGCTAAATAGTATAGAAACAATTGACAATGGCTTTTTATACTCGGATCATAATCCAGTGATAATGAAGTTTCAGTTGATGCCTGTTAAGTAGTAAATTTTAAATATCATCGAATCCACAATCATACAACAAATTCACATGAATACAATTTCTTTGCAAGAAAAAGTATAATGTGCTAGAATAACTAAAATATTTGGAAAGGAATGGCTATTATGTTAATAGGATTTTGCAATAGCTTAAGACGTAGAAGCAGACGTAGGCTCTTGTAACGAAGCGTAAGAAACGCATAGTTGCAAGAAAGGTACGTCTTGTTTCTATGCGGTCCTGTTACTATTAGACTTATCATCAGAACCGTATTAGATTTTGCTATGATAGCAATCTTTTATGGTTCTTTTTTTATTCTTTTTTAGGAAATATTGCAAGATTATATTAGGAGGTTCAGAGATGAAAGGTGTATTAAGTGATTTGATTTATGAAAGTTGTCAAGAAATGATGAAAGAGATTACAAATGTAGAGAAAACAAAAGAAGGAAAAATAAAAGGAAAGAAAGCAAAAGATTTGACAATAAAAGAATGGAAAACAAATAAAGGAATAGTAGAAGAAGAGATAGATAAAGAAGAGATAGATAAAGAAGAGATAGATAAAGAAGAGATAGATAAAGAGAGGTTTACAAAAGATCAAATCAAAAATCTTTTAGAGGTTCCTTCAAATCAGATATATGGTGATTATTCTTTACCATGCTTTTACTTTACCAAAATATTTAAAATGGCACCAAAGTTAATTGCAGAAGTTATAAAAGAGAAAATTAAAATGATGGATACGGAAGGCATATTAAAGAATTTAGAAGTCGTGAATGGATTTTTAAACCTATATCTGAATAAGGAAAACCATATAAAAAAGCTTTTATTCGAAGGAAGGAAAGAGGATTTTGGATGTGGAAAGGCTGGGCTTGCCCAGACTGTGTGTATAGATTATTCTTCTCCAAATATCGCAAAGAATTTTCATGTTGGGCACCTTCGTACAACTCTAATAGGAAATTCGTTATACCATATCTATAAAAAGCTTGGTTATCAAGTAATCAGGATTAATCACCTTGGGGATTGGGGTACACAGTTTGGAAAGCTTATTGTAGCATATCAAAAGTGGAGTAACAAAGAAGCTGTCGAAGAAAAAGGTATTGAAGAATTGCTCCGTATTTATATAAAGTTTAGTAAAGAATCAGAGCAAAATCTTGAGCTTGAGGAGGAAGCTCGTTCCTGGTTTGTGAAGATGGAACAGGGAGAAAAAGAAGCTCTTACTATATGGAAATGGTTTAAAGAAATTAGCATGATAGAGTTCGAACGAATTTATGATTTGTTAGGAGTTTCCTTTGACTATTATACTGGCGAAAGTTTTTATATGGATAAAGTTCCAGATCTAGTTCGTGAACTAATGGAGAAGCACTTATTAAGTGAAAGTGAAGGAGCTAAGATTGTTGACTTAAATCAGTTTGATATGCCACCATGTATGATTATTAAAAAGGACGGTAGTTCGATATATCATTCAAGGGATCTTGCTGCAGTTCTTTATCGGAAGAAACAATATCAATTTGATAAGTGTATCTATGTAACTGGACAGGAGCAGAAATTACACTTTGAACAAGTTTTTAAAGTTATTGAGCTTATGGGTTATGAATGGAGCCAAAATCTAATTCATGTTCCATATGGATTGGTTCGCTTACAAGGTGTTAAATTATCTTCACGAACTGGGAATATTGTTTATGCAGAAGATATTTTAACAGAAGCAATAAAAAGAGCTTTAGAGCTAATTCATCAAAAAAATCCAAATCTTGATCAACCAAAAGAAGTTGCAAGAAAAATTGGAATTGGTGCAATAATTTTTCATGATTTGTTTCATCAACGAATGAAAGATGTGGATTTTTCGTGGGAGGATGTATTAAGCTTTGAAGGTACGACAGGTCCATATGTTCAGTACACTTACGCAAGGGCAAAAAGCATTTTGAAAAAGGCAGAAAACAAACCTAAGATAGACGAGGTAGACGTATCCTTACTAAGCGATGTTACCACTTATTCGCTACTAAAAATAATATCAGAGTACAAAGAATCTATATATGAGGCAGCAAACCGATTTGAACCCTCTGTGATTGCTCGATATACGATTTTATTATCCACAGCTTTTAATAAGTTTTACCATGAGTGCAATATTCTAAATGCAGATGAAAACTTAAGGGATGCGCGTTTGATTGTTGTAGACCTTACACAAGAAATTACTAAAGATGCTATGGGATTATTGGGTATTGAATGTCCAGAAGAAATGTAGAGTTTGACACTTTTGACAGGTTTGCTTAGCTTGTTTGACGCGTTTTATGTGTTTAACTTAGTTCATAATAAGACTACCATTCCATGATTAATTTTGCTAAAATAAGTTAATCGATAAGCTATTAAGAAATGCTTCAGAAAACTTAGAAAATTAGAAAAGGAGCCTTCTATGGAAAAAGAGAGTGAAAGGGACGAGGAATACTTTGATCTTTATGATAAGAATCGAAATTTATTAGGAAAAAAGCATCGCCGTGGTGATAAGATTGGGGATGGAGAGTACCATTTGGTTGTTCATGTTTGTATATTTAATCATAAGAACGAGTTGTTAATTCAACAGAGACAACCATTTAAGAAAGGCTGGCCTAATTTATGGGATTTATCTGTCGGAGGTGCTGCGATGGCAGGGGAAGATAGTCAAAGGGCAGCGGAACGAGAGACTAGGGAAGAGATTGGTTTAGAGATTGATCTTACCAACATAAGACCACATTTTACTGTAAATTTTGAGAATGGATTTGATGATTATTATTTTATAACAAAAGATATTTCCATAGAGGATCTTACTTTACAGCCAGAGGAAGTGAGAGCGGTGAAGTGGGTGAATAAGGAAGAGTTATTAGCAATGCAAAAGAGTGGAGTAATGATTCCTTTTTACTTTTTAGATAAGATATTTGATATTAAAAACGCTTATGGAAGTATATTAACTGAGCGAGAACCAATAGAAATTAAGTATGCAACAGAGGAACATTTAGATTCTTGGATGAACCTGGTTGAAATTGTACGTTGGAATTTTCCAGGGCTAGAAACAGAAGAATTGTTAGAAGAATACAAAAATACGGTGAGAAAGAATATCAAAAGAAGGAGTGCCATCTGTGCGCTTCAACATCACCAGGTTGTAGGAATTCTATTGTTTTCTACCAACCACAATATGCTTAGTTGTCTCGCAGTTCATCCGGATTACCGTAGAAGAGGAATAGCTACACGTTTGGTTATTGAAATGATGTGTAATCTTAATAAAGAGAAGGAAATAGTCGTAGAAACATTTCGAGAAGAGGATGAAAAAGGTGAGGAAGCAAGAGCCTTTTATCAACATATGGGGTTTGTGGAAGGTGAACTATGTCAGGAGATGAATTATCCACTACAGCGATTCAAAAAACTGCCTAATTAGGAGGGGGAAAAGATGCAATTTGGTATGCCTACCTTAATAGAACAGGACAATTTAGAAGAAACTGCAATTCTTTGTAAAAAGCTTGGATTACAGTTTATAGAACTAAATATGAATTTTCCGCACTATCAGATAGATATTTTAGAAAATGTAGATTATTTTCTTGGCATAATGAAGCAGCATGATATATATTACACCATTCATTTGGATGAAAACCTTAACGTATGTGATTTTAATCGTTCAGTTGCAAAAGCGTATTTTGAAACGGTGAGAAGGACAATTGCAGTAGCTAAAAAGCTTCATGCTCCCATTATAAATATGCATCTACATCCAGGCATCTATATTACTCTACCGCAAAGAAAATTATATCTTTATGAGCAATATCAAGATATCTATCTAGAAAATATGGAAAGATTCCGTTTCATGTGTGAAGAAGAAATTGCAAAAGAAGATATTAAGATTTCAATTGAAAATACAGGTGGTTTTTTACCATTTCATAAAAAGGCAATAGAGCTATTACTACAGAGTAATGTATTTACCTTAACCTTGGATATCGGTCATTCTTATTGTGCGAATGGGGTTGATGAGAAGTTAATTCTGGAGAAGGAAGATAGGTTAAAACACTTTCATATTCATGATGCTAAGGATAATAAGAATCACTTAACACTAGGTACTGGAGAGATTGATTTATCAAAATGGCTTACCCTTGCTAAGATAAATAAATGTCGGTGTGTATTGGAAACAAAAACAATGGAGGCTCTGACTCTATCAGTTCAGTGGTTAAAGGATTATAAAACAGATCTCTTTATCTAATATTAATTTTCTTTGAATCAATATTTGTTGGACTTAAAAATCTTTGTATAGTATTCAAATGTTAAAATGCTTACGTGATAAGCAACTAATCCATAATTCTATAATCTATTAAAACATCTATACCAATTTGCAAAAGATATATGGTAAAATAGTAAATAAGAAAATTATGTAAATAAAGGATGTGATAATCTGAATAGAATGTTTGTATTGGGTAGTGAGTAAGATTGATAAAGAATTCAGTTAATTTCTTATAAATTTAAGGAGGATTAGACATGGAACTAAAAACACCGCTTTACGAAATGCATCTGAAACTTCATGGCAAAATGGTCCCTTTTGCTGGATATCTCCTTCCCATCCAATATGAGGAGGGAATCATAAAGGAGCATATGGCAGTAAGAACAAGAGCAGGGATTTTTGATGTTTCTCATATGGGGGAGATACGCTGTAGTGGAAAAGACGCACTTAGGAATCTGCAGCAGTTACTGACCAATGATTTTACCGATATGTCGGATGGTCAAGCAAGATACAGCCCCATGTGTAATGAGCAAGGGGGTACGGTGGATGATCTAATTGTATATAAGAAAAAAGAAGAGGAGTACTTAATCGTCGTAAATGCTTCTAATAAAGAAAAGGATTACCACTGGATGTTAGAGCATAAATTTGGAGAGGTGGTGTTTGAAGATATTTCTGATAAAATCTCACAAATCGCCTTACAGGGTCCTAAGTCTCAGGAAATACTTATGAAGCTATCAACAGACATTCCCGAAAAGTACTATCATGCTGTTTTTGATGGAATGGTGGCTGGAATTCCATGCATGATATCCAGAACCGGTTATACAGGGGAAGACGGTTTTGAACTTTATTTAGATAATACATATGCTAAAACAATGTGGGAAACGCTTATGGAGGCAGGAAAAGAATACGGACTGATCCCTTGCGGGCTGGGGGCAAGGGATACCCTGAGGCTGGAGGCAGGCATGCCGCTGTACGGTCATGAGATGAATGATGAGATTAATCCGGTGGAAACCGGCCTTTCGTTTGCTGTGAAGATGCAGAAGGAGGATTTCATCGGTAAAGACCATTTGCCAGATAAGGATTCTCTGATGAGAAAACGAGTAGGCTTAAGGGTAACAGGGCGTGGAATCATAAGGGAACAGGAAGATGTACTTGTAGACGGGAAGAAAGTAGGCTTTACAACATCGGGAACCCATTGCCCATACCTGGGCTATCCGGTCGCCATGGCTATCCTTAATAAGGAATACATAAAAGTAGGTACAAAAGTAACGGTGATTGTTCGGGGAAGAGAAGTAGAGGCAGAAGTGGTGCCCCTTCCATTTTATAAAAGAACAAAATAATCCATCAAGGAAAAGGAGAATTATTATGAAGGTATTAGAAAACTTGGTTTACACAAAAACACATGAATGGGTAAGGTTTGAGGATGAAACTACAGCATTAGTCGGTCTTACGGATTATGCGCAACAGACGTTAGGACAACTTGTCTTTGTTAATCTTCCGCAAGAGGGTGACGAAACGGTAACCGGAGAAAGTTTTGCCGATGTGGAGTCTGTAAAAGCTGTTTCAGATGTCTATTGCCCGGTAACCGGAGTTGTATCGGAAATTAATGAAGAACTTCTCGATGCACCAGAAAAGATCAATGACACTCCTTATGAAGCCTGGTTTGCAAAGATAACCGATATTACGGAGAAAGAGGAATTCTTAAGTCCAGAGGAATACGAAGAATTTGTAAAAAAAGAAATGGAATAAAGGAGATCTGCATATGGGTTCATTTGTACCAGCAACCGATCGAGATAAAAAAGAAATGCTGTCAGCGATTGGAATTGATAGCATAGAAGACCTTTTTGGGCAGCTTCCGCAAGATGTTAAGCTAATGGATGGGCTGAACCTTCCGAGTGGAATGTCTGAAATGGAAGTATGTAGGAAGATGGAAGGCATTGCAGCAAAAAATACGGTATTTCCGGTAATTTTTAGAGGGGCAGGTGCATACAGGCATTATATTCCGGCCGTTGTGAAAAGCGTGTTATCCAAAGAAACTCTATACACCGCTTATACCCCATATCAGGCGGAAATCAGCCAGGGAATCTTACAATCCATATTTGAATACCAGACGATGATTTGTGAACTTACTGGAATGGACACGGCCAATGCTTCCGTGTATGACGGTGCTGCCGCGGCGGCAGAAGCGGTAGCTATGTGCAGGGACAGAAAGAAAACCAAGGCCTTTGTCTCCGCTGCGGTTCATCCTCAGGTAATGGAGACCATAAAGACCTATTGTTTTGGAAATGGGATGGAATTGACTGTTATTCCTGAGAAAGACGGTATAACAGATCTTAATTTTCTAAAAGAACATATTGATGGTCAGACCGCATGTGTATATATTCAGAATCCGAATTATTACGGTAGTCTGGAATTAGCCAGAGAAATCGGAAGCATAGCAAAGGCAGCCGATGCCAAGTATATCATGGGCGTAAATCCTATTTCCTTAGGTGTCATAAAGACGCCGGAAGAATATGGTGCTGATATTGCAGTGGGAGAGGGACAGCCCCTTGGATTGCCGTTAGCATTCGGCGGGCCATATATCGGCTTTATGGCATGTACGAAAGAACTGATTAGAAAATTGCCAGGAAGGATCGTCGGAGAAACTGTTGATTTCAATGGTAAAACAGGATATGTTCTAACTCTTCAGGCAAGAGAACAGCATATCCGAAGAGAAAAAGCATTAAGCAACATCTGTTCAAACCAGGCACTTTGTGCATTGGCAGTGGGAGTCTATTTATCTGCTATGGGAGCAGAAGGGCTGAAGCAGACAGCTATACAGTGTATGTCAAAGGCACATTATATGGCAAATCAATTAGAAGCAATCGGGTATCCGGTTATAAACCACGGGGAATTCTTCCACGAATTTGTGACCATTTCAAAGGTTCCAGTAGAAAAGGTAATGAGTGCACTGGAAGAGGCAGGAATTCTTGGCGGTTATCCATTAACCGGTGAAAGAGCCGGGCAAATCTTATGGTGCTGTACGGAAATGAATGCAAAAGATGACATCGATCGTGTTATTGGCATTCTGAGGGAGGTGTAAGGTTATGCTGATATTTGAAAAAGGGCAGGAAGGAAGAAAGATGAGTATTCTGCCGGAATGTGATGTGCCAATCAGTCTACCAAAAGAAGACGACCAGAGAAAAAAGAGTCTGCACCTTCCAAACGTGTCTGAAAATGAGATAAGCAGGCATTATACAGAAGCAGCGAAAAAGGCATATGGTGTAAATGACGGCTTTTATCCTTTGGGCTCTTGTACTATGAAATATAATCCCAAAATCAATGAATACATAGCATCACTTCCTGGATTTGCGCAGATTCATCCGCTACAACCGGAGCATACGGTGCAGGGCTGCATGGAGGTATTAAAAACTACAGAGCAATATTTGTGTGAGATAACCGGGATGGACCGGATGACCTTTCAGCCAGCAGCAGGAGCCCATGGTGAATTTACCGGACTTTTGCTGATAAAAGCATATCATGAAAGTCGTGGTGACGGAAAAAGAACGAAAATCATAGTACCGGATTCTGCACATGGAACCAATCCTGCAAGTGCGTCAATGGTCGGCTATTCGGTTATTAGTATCCCATCAGGGGAAGATGGTGGAGTAGATTTAGAGGAATTAAAGAAAGTAGTTGGAGAAGATACGGCGGGACTGATGCTGACTAATCCTAATACCTTGGGACTTTTTGATAGAAATATACTGGAAATTACCAATATCATTCATGAAGCCGGAGGACTTACTTACTATGATGGAGCAAATCTAAACGCCATCATGGGGATGATAAGACCAGGAGATATGGGGTTTGATGTAGTCCATCTGAATCTTCATAAAACCTTTTCCACACCTCATGGAGGCGGAGGTCCGGGTAGTGGACCTGTAGGCTGCAAGAATCTCCTGGCTGAATTTTTACCAAATAATCTGGTGGAGGAAAAAAACGGATATCTGTTCAAAAGTCCTGTTCAAAGTACCGGACAGGTGAAAAGCTTTTACGGAAACTTTCTGATTGTGGTTAGAGCCATGACATATCTGTTCATGCTCGGAAAGGAAGGGATCCCGGAAGCTTCAAAGCATGCGGTATTGAACGCCAATTATATGATGGCAAAATTAAAGGATGTATATGACATGGCATATCCTAGAACCTGTATGCATGAATTTGTCATGAGCCTCTCCAGGCTTAAAAAAGAGAATGGGATATCAGCTATGGATATAGCAAAAGGACTTTTGGACCATGGAATCCATCCACCGACCATGTATTTTCCTCTGAACGTATCCGAAGCGCTAATGGTGGAGCCTACGGAAACGGAATCAAAAGAAACTTTAGATCAAGCAATTACTGTATTTCGCAGCTTATATGAAACAGCTAAATTAAATCCGGAAATTCTTCATCAGGCCCCTGTCAATACGTCAGTCACCAGGCTTGATGAAGTAAGAGCAGCCAGAAATTTAATATTAAGATATGACTTCTCAGATAAGGAAACAGATAAAGATGATACAGAAAATTAAATATTTAAACGGAAGCAGTAATGACCCTTATCTGAACCTTGCCATAGAGGAGTACTTATTAGAGACAGTAGAGCAGGATACTTGCTTTCTTTACCTCTGGCAGAATGAAAATACTGTTGTAATCGGTAGAAACCAGAATCCATGGAAGGAATGCAGAATTCAGGAACTTAAAGAGGATGGTGGACATCTGGTGAGAAGGCTTTCAGGTGGAGGCGCCGTATTCCATGATCTTGGGAATCTTAATTTTACGTTTCTTGTTCACAAGTGTCATTATGATCTGGATAAACAGCTGGAGGTCATTCTATGTGCGGTCAAGAAACTGGGAATCCATGCAGAAAAATCAGGACGAAATGATATTACCATATCTGGAAGAAAGTTTTCTGGCAATGCCTTTTATACCAGAGGGGAGAAGTGCTATCATCATGGAACCCTACTAGTAAGTGCAGATATGCAGAAGCTTTCTAAATATCTGCAGGTTTCAAAGGATAAGCTGGCTTTAAAAGGAGTGGATTCCGTTAGATCCAGGGTAGCTAATCTTTCTGAATATCAGACAGGGCTGACCATTACTATGCTTAAGGAAAAGCTTCTGGAGGCATTTGAGGAAACCTATGGACATAAGGCGGTTTACTGTAAACAGGAGGATTTGGATCAGGAGGCAGTGTCAAACGGAAGAAGGAAATTTTCGGATTTCTCCTGGCTGTACGGACGTACCATGGATTTTCAGTATGAACTGTCAAAGCAGTTTGCATGGGGAAATGTAAGCTGGCAGTTTCAGGTGAGCTGCGGAATCATAAAGGATTTGCAATTATTTTCTGATTCCATGGAGCCGGATCTTGTGGAAATGCTCCCTAGGTTTATAAAGGGAAGCAGATATGAGAATAAGGATATCTGTAATAGACTGAATCAGGTGTCTGCTATGACCCAAGTGCAATCAATCATAATAGAAGATTTAATTGAGTTTTTTGCTACTGCCAAAATTTAGAAGCCAATTGTGGAAATCAAGATTTTTTATGCGGATATTTGTGCCTGTATCGTTCACAGCACAAATATCCGTTACAGTTCTGCCTATAGTCATATAGTAAGTAATTTTTCTTCTATTAGTCCTGAAAGGAGACAAAGCGAAAGCGGTCTTTGAAAGAACAATAGAAGATAAGTTACTTTCAGTAAATGCACAAAGAAAGCGTAGAAAGAGAGGATAGGATGGAGAAAATATATGATTTGCTTGTTATTGGTGCAGGCCCTGGAGGATATGTAGCAGCGATTAAGGCTGCAAAGCTAGGAATGAAGACAGCAGTGATAGAAAACAGGGAAGTCGGCGGTACCTGCTTAAACCGCGGCTGCGTTCCTGCGAAAGCCATGCTGCATGCTGCAAAATTATATCAGGAGGTTCTGTCCGGAGAACAGTTCGGAATCCTCGTGGAAGAGGTAAGCTTTGATTACGGCAAAGTGATGTCCTATAAAAATGAGACTTCTGAAAGTCTCAGACTTGGAGTAGAACAGCTCCTAAAGGGAAATAAAGTGGAACGCTTACAAGGGATCGGGACGCTTTTGAAGGATGGAAGAGTTAGAATTAAGACAAAGGAAGGTGAAGAAATTCTCCAGGCGAAAAATATATTGCTGGCAACAGGATCGAAGCCTGTTCTTCCGCCCATTGAAGGAATCCATCTTCCCGGAATCATGACCAGCGATGAGATGTTTCAACTTGATCATGTACCGGAAAGTCTACTTATTATAGGCGGCGGGGTCATAGGGGTAGAATTTGCCACAGTATACTCATCATTTGGTTCCAAAGTTACATTGTTGGAGGCGGAAGAAAGACTTCTACCTGGTCTAGATAAGGAAATCTCACAGAATATAAAGCTGCTTTTGAAAAAGAGAGGCGTTGATATTCATACCAGAGCATTTGTTCAGAAAATAGAAAAGGTGGACTGTGAGTTTATCTGTACCTTTTTAGAGAAGGGAAAGGATCAAGAAAAAGCCGAGGTCCGAAAGATTCCATACTTGCTTTCAGCTACCGGACGTATCCCAAATACTCATGGTCTGCTGGAGGAGACAACATTACTGGAAATGGACAGAGGTAGGATTTTGGTAAATGAAAATTTTGAAACAAGCATGCCTAACGTGTTTGCTATCGGTGATGTTATTGGAGGAAGCCAACTAGCACATGTTGCAAGTTCTCAGGGTATCTGTGCAGTGGAACGAATGAATGGGAAAGAACCGTCAATTGATTTATCCGTAGTTCCATCCTGTGTTTATACAGATCCTGAAATTGCATGTGTTGGAATAACAGAACAGGAAGCGAAAGAGAAAGGAATCGAGACCGTTACTGGAAAGTTTTTAACACATGCCAACAGTAAATCATTGATAACAAAGGAAGAGAGAGGCTTTGTTAAAGTTGTTATAGATAAGGAAACGAACGTATTGCTGGGAGCGCAGATGATGTGCGCCAGAGCGACAGATATGATCGGTGAGATGGGAACTGCCATTTCCAATAAACTTACTGCGATGCAGCTTTTAAAGGCTATGCGGGCACATCCTACCTATAATGAGTCCATAGCGGAAGCATTGGAGGATTGTAACCATGGTGCGATTCATGCGTTACCGCGCAGGTAATTAATTTAACCTCATAAGCGGATTTCGAATATCCGCTTTGACAAATTAGATTGGGTAGACGTAATATACAGGTTCTTCTTGTTGAGGATATAGATATTACGTTTGCTTTTTTGGTGCTATGCCAATGCTAGATACTGAATAGCATATCGTTACGGTTGTTTAAGGTTCTATAGTGAAAGTTAGAATTAAATATTTCTAATTGAACACAGCTTTAGTTTCATGTATACTTATACTATATAAAGAAAATTAATGAGATTTATAAATAATCCTCTAATCACCTAAATGGGAATAGAGGATTATATTTGTTATTAGAAAAATGTTTGATAAATTAGCTTAAAGTTACAGATTGAGAACTTAAGTTAATTATTGATAGCGATATAGGAGAAACTGAAAACATGTGTGCAAGAAGAAAAGAACCCTTTGATTATAAGAATAAACAAGAATTTCAAGTGAATTTAGTTGAGTGGATTGGTGATGTGTTGTATGACCTTCTGCCTGAACATGGTTATGAGATTCGAGATGAGCAAATATTTACAGCTTTTAAAATTGCAGATGCCGTTTGCAATAAAAAAGTTCATTTAGCGGAGGCAGGGCTTGGAACAGGGAAAACATTTGCCTATTTGCTATCAGCAATTCCTTATGCTCGTTTTACTGGAAAACCCGTAGTGATTGCGTGTGCTACAACAGCACTTCAGGAGCAGCTTGCAGGCTCAGAAGGAGATATTAGAACGCTATCGAGACTACTTGGATTAGAAATCGATGCCCGGATGGCCAAAGATCCACATCAGTACATCTGTGATGTTCGAGTGGATGAAAATATGGAAGAATTCGGGGCGATGTCTAGTGAAATCAATGAGTGGTTGAGCAATACAAAGCTAGGTGAACGTTCGGAGATACCATACATCTCAGATCATGAGTGGAAGAAGATAAAATGGGTAGAATATATGGCTTGCGATATATGTTCTAGTCGAGGTTTTTGTAAACTTGTGAAAGCAAGAGAACAGTATAGACTTACAAAAGATTTGCTTATTGTGGATCATGAAACATTCTTTCATGATTTATGGACACGAGAGGAGCGATTAGCCAATGGGTTGTTGCCCATTCTTCCAGACTATTCCGCGGTCATTTTCGATGAGGGGCATAAAGTCCTTCTTCCTGCATCCATGCAAGCAGGACAACAGATTAATAAGGATGAAATTGATACTATGATTTCTGATCTTGAAGAGATACAGGGAGCTAGAGCTTCGCTAGCTTCAATAATTACTACGCTAGAAAATGCCACAAATTCATTTTTTACGCAGCTACAGCAGTCTGTAATAGTAGAAGAAAGCACAGAAAGGGTATCAATTCAAAGGAGTGACGCCTTACTAAAGGCTGCAACTACCTTTCGTAAGACCTTAGACCATCTTCTTCTAGAGATGCAAATAGAACAAGAACTATATACTGATTCATTATCATCGAATCAAATACAGGCATACGAGGGGCAGATAGAAAGAGCAATATGGGCACTAGACAAATTCTGTAGAAATCAGGGGAGTAATATAGTTTCTTGGGTAGAACAAAAGGATGGTAGCTTTTGGGTTGTTCCACGAAGGATTGGTGATATGTTAAATAAACATTTATTCCAGAAAAAAATACCAGTAGTCTTTACCTCCGCGACCTTAAGTAATAAAGGTGATTTTGATTATTTTATAAGAACACTCGGGTTAGAAGAGCCATCCAAATCCACGATTGGAAGTCCTTTTGATCTGGAAAATCAAGTCGTTGTCTACTTACCAAAGACAACGAATAAAATTAAGCACTTAGTATCTTTATTAAATGAGAACGGTGGACGAGCGCTTGTGCTTACCAATTCCTTGCATGAAACAAAAAAAATCAGAAGGAAATTACAAGGGTATCACTTCCCATTTGAAATGATATGGGAAGATACAGGGGAGCGTGGATATCTTGTCCGAGAATTTAGAGAGGAAGAAACCTCAGTTTTAATCGGGTCTAATTTTTGGGAAGGAATCGATGTACCAGGTGAGGCATTGAATTTGCTAATCATCTGGGAACTACCTTTAAATGTTCGGGATCCTCTCATTGAAATACAACGTAAGGAAGCAAGAGAACAGGGCTTAGATCCCCTTGTTATAGTTGATTATCCTGAAATGGTTCTAAAATTAAAACAAGGCTGTGGTAGATTAATTAGAACAGAGGAGGATAATGGAGCAATCGTTATCCTAGATCCTGTGATAGGAACTCCTTGGGAAAGCTACGTGATGGGAGCGCTGCCTTCGGGTGCAAGAATAGAGAAACAGTGAATAGGAAATATACTATAATATAAAAGGTGACATAGCGGTATACTTAATGAAATATTTCAAGTAATGGGAGATTTCGATATGTTTATAGGAACTGTAAAAATAACATTGTATGCGTCTTGGGTACATTCCTTAAAGGAAAAACGAATGATTGTAAAGAGTTTATGTGCGAAGGTAAGAAACAAATTTAATGTTTCAGTTGTTGAGATTGAGGAACAAGACATTCATCAAACGATTGTAATTGCAGTAGCCTGCGTTACTGGAGCTGCATCCTTAGCAGATAGTGTGATTGAGAATGTAATCCAATTTGTTGAAGATAATACGGAGGCTGAGATTACAAATATAGAAAAAGAACTAAGATAGTGAATTACAATCAATTAAAAATAAAATCGAGGGTGAAAAAAATCAAGTCACAAAATCGAATGAAAAAAATTAAGTTAATATAAAACTTGGGTAACTGAGAGAAGGAATTCACAAATCTTAATTCTTAGTTCTAAATGAAATTTTGTATAAGCACAAAACGGAAGGAGGGGAAACCCTCCTTCTTAGTACGCGACAATAAAAAGTTCGCAAGTCGTATTTAATTTTAGGCAAAAAAGCTTGCGAAGTACTTTTTCATATTTTAATAGCTATAGTAGATAAAATTAAAATACTTGCTTAATATTCTCCTTTTTAAAAACACTAGGAGATATTCCGCAGTGTTTTTTAAATTGTTTGGAGAAGGTAAATGCATCGGTATAACCAAGACGCTCTCCAATTTCTGCAATTGTAAGCTCACTAAGTAACATCGTTTTTGCAGCATACATTCGTTGCTGATTACGATAAACCATAGGAGAAATTCCGACATCTTTCTTAAAAGTTTTACGAAAATTTTCGCAGCCAAGACCTAGGATATCGGCTATGTCATGTTCTGAATAATTTACGTTTAAATTACTACTTAATAAATCTTTAGCTTTTGAAATTATTCTTTTTTGCCTGGTTGTAATTTGAGTATTTGAAAGAAGATTCAGTATACAATTTTGCATTTGTTGGGAGATAGAAAATAGCATATGATTCTCAGCATGTTTTAAAAGTGATAGCAATTCGTCAAATTCATTTTGCGTGTCTTCTGAAATAACACAATCCAGTACTGGAAAATTCGGATCTAACAGCCCCATAGATAATAAAGCATAGTAGGTACTTGAACCAAAACTAATAAAGTATTCCTTCCATTGAATATTAGTATTTATCACAATACTATGCCTGATTCCTGGTAAACGTTGAACTAATTTTCCAGGTGATAATTTGTATTTCCGACCAAACTCATCACTATATTCCCCTTTTCCTTTTAACACAATAAAGCAACTGTAGTAAGGGTTTTTTACCTCAATCTGCGTAATGTTTGATGGATTAGTTATGTAACCACAAGCGATGATTCCATCTTTTTCAGTATTACCTAAGTATTTGTAAACACTGTTACTAATACTAGACATAGTTCACCTACCTATTTTTGTAAATAGTCATGAATAACGAAAAAATTTCGTACCAAAATGGACATCCTTTGTACCAATTATAACCTATTATTTCCATGTTGTATAGTGTAAAATTATATGTGTATAGTTTGTTTATTCATTGTACGAAATAACTGTAACTAAGCGGGGTTTACAACAGAAAAATTGTTATCAGACAGGAGAAAGAATAGTATGAAGGTAAAAAAAGTTACAAGTAGTCTTTATTTTATTCAGCGGATCAGTAGTCTCATAGGTGTGATTCTTCTATTCATTCCTGCAATTAATCCTTCACGGATTAGTGGATTAATTGGTAAAAATTTATCTATTTTCACCAGTGGATTTTTTTACTCTCGATTAACCCAGAATTTTGGGAGAGCGTTTAGTAAGGGCTGGGTTGGGACAATGACTACCCAAGTTTTATTTCTTTCTAGCATGATAGTCTGCATTGGATTTATTATTTGTGCAGCAGGTGCTTGCTTATCACCGGGATGTCTTAAGATGAAAAAGCAAGGTAATATACTAAGCGTTATTGGTACAGTACTTGCTTTAATAGGAGCTTATGGAATTCGGTGGTCACAGATTGATATCAAAGGTACCTCCAATCCAGATAAGGTTCAGCCGATGGAAAGCAATGCCCTTCTAATTTTTATTGTACTTACATTACTTATTTTATTAACATCACTCTTCTTATTAATTTTATTACCAAAACCAGATAAGAATGAAAAATACGAAATGGAAACCAAATACAAGTTATTCCTATTAATAATGCCGTTTCTTATTCTTTGCTTTGTATTTTCATATTTACCGTTGTTTGGATGGCGCTATGCTTTCTTTGATTACAAAGCAGGTGATTCCTTATCTTTGGATAATTTCGTTGGATTTAAGTGGTTTACATATTTATTTCAAAATAAATCAACCAGAGGAGATATTGTAAGGGTTCTAAGAAACACTCTGGCTATGAGCGGTTTAGGGCTAGCAACCAGCTGGTGCGCTATGGCATTTGCTATATTTTTATGTGAGATTAAGAGTCTTCGTTTACGAAGATTTATTCAAACCATTACAACCATTCCTAATTTTATTAGCTGGGTATTAGTATTTGCGGTTGCCTTTTCTATCTTTTCTACAGATGGTTTTTTAAGTTCTATCTTAATTAAGTATGGTGTTATAGATAATGGTGTGAACTACTTAATGAGTAATAATCATATGTGGTTAAAGATGCTAGCATGGGGAATGTGGAAGGGACTTGGATGGAGTGCGATTATATATATTGCTGCGATTTCAGGAATTGATCAGCAACTTTTTGAGGCAGCTACGGTAGATGGAGCCGGAAGGTTTCAAAGGATGTGGCATATTACGGTTCCTTCCTTGCTACCAACATTCTTAGTACTACTTGTTATGGCGATTGCAGGTATATTAAGTAATGGTATGGACCAATATTTAGTATTTCAGAATGCCTACAATACTGACACTGTTACAGTTCTTGATTTATATGTGTATAAATTAGGTATTAACAATGGTAAGATTCCTCTTGCTACTGTAGTTGGTATGGCAAAATCCATTGTTAGTATTATCTTGTTATTTGGCGCTAATAAAGTCTCAAAAATAATTCGTGGCAACAGTATAATATAAATAGTACGAAAAAAACTCACAATAGAATTTCAATTTACTTTGCAAATATTGTGTCTGCAGTCCAAAATTTGCAGGCTATGGAAAGGCTGGTAATTAATATGGCACGACGAACAAAGCAAGAAAAGATAGAAATGAAATTAGAGATGGAATATGAAAAGAAACATAAAAAGAGATTCAAGATGACTGTAAAAGATTTGATTTTTGAAATTATCAATCATAGTTTCTTTCTTATATTTACCTTTGCATGTATTTTCCCTTTTTACTACATCTTTATTAATACAGTCAGCGATAATGATTTAGTTCGTAAAGGTGCGGTTAACTTCATACCGCAAGGATTTCATATAAAAAACTATCTGGCATTAGCGAATGTGAATGATTTAATTACTTCATTAACAGTAACCTTATCAAGAACCATAATTGGTACAATATTAATGGTTGTCGCATCTGGATTTGTTGGTTATTTGGTAACAAAAAATGAAATGTGGGGAAGAAAGATTTGGTATCGTTTTATTGTTGTTACAATGTATTTTAATGCAGGTTTGATTCCATGGTATATCAATATGTCGATGCTAGGTTTAACAGATAACTTCTTAGCTTATATAATTCCGGGGATTGTAGCGCCTTATAATATTATCTTGGTTAAGACGTACATAGAATCGATACCAGCAGAACTTGAGGAAAGTGCCCAGATAGATGGCGCAAGTTATATGACGGTATTTCGCAAGATTATATGGCCTCTAAGTAAACCTATACTAGCAACAATAGCCATCTTTGGAGCTGTTGGTAACTGGAACTCATTTATGGATTCTCTGATCTTAATGCCAAATGCACCACAGCTTCATACCTTACAGCATAAACTATACTCCTACTTAAATGCAGCTACAAACCTTAAAGGTGTTATGAGTTCCGGCGGGGGTTCAGTTTCAGGTTCTGCTTTAAATAATATACTGAATGCTAAAACAATCAAATATACCATTTCTATGGTTACAATTATACCAATTCTATTGGTCTATCCTTTTATGCAACGTTACTTTGAAAAAGGCATTATGCTAGGTGCTGTAAAAGGATAAGAGTTGCTTTCTCACGTCATCATGATGTGAGAATATATGATGTTAACATCTCAAAAGTTTTGTAGGGTTCTTTTTGAGGTGTATATATAAGATAAATAAGGAGGAATTAAGATGAAACTGAGGAAGATTTTAGCGTTAGCACTTGCGTCTACCATGGCATTTTCTTTAATTGGTTGTGGATCAAAAACGACGTCAAATCCAAGTGTTACAGACACTCCAACAGCAACACAAGCACCAAAGAGTACGGACGCTCCAGAAGCAACCGCTACACCAACACCTGAATTGACAGAGGCAGCTGATCTGTCAGATATTATACCAAAAGATACACTCACATTAAATGTATATTCACAGCTTGCAAATTATGAGGGAATCCAAATTGGATGGTTTGCAGATGTAATTCTTGAAAAATTTAATGTAAAATTAAACATTATTAACGAAGGTGACGGTGTATTTCCAACCCGTATGGAATCCGGAGATTTGGGAGATCTTGTTGTATTTGGTAATGATGGAGATCAATACAAACAGGCAGTAGATAAGGGAATGCTTTTTGATTGGGAAGACGAAGATCTTGTGAAAAACTATGGGCCATCCATTTATAAGAATATGAGTGCTGCGTTAGAAAAAAACAAGAAAGTCTCAGGCGGAAATACATATGGTTTTGGATATAATGTAGCATTAAGTGGTGGAAACTTTGGTGACTTCGATTACCATCCTGACCTACGCTGGGATTTATATCAACAGATTGGTAGCCCTGCAATTAATACATTAGAGGATTATGTTGATGTATTAAAGAAAATGAAAGAAGTATGCCCTACTTCAGATTCTGGTAAAGAAACCTATGGCGCATCCTTATTTAAAGATTGGGATGGCAATATGGCTATGTTCGTAAAGGCAACAGCAACAAACTTCTTTGGTGTTGATGAATTCCATTTCGGATTTTATAATGCAGATGATGGATCATTCCAAGATTGTTTAGCTGACAATGGTTATTATTTAAGATGCTTAAAGTTCTATAATACTTTATTCCAAAATGGTTTACTTGATCCAGACTCCATGACTCAAGGGTATTCAGGATGTATGGAAGATTATCAAGACGGTGGCGCTTTCTTCTGTATCTTTGGTTGGATGGCAGCTCCTCAATTTAACACGGATGAACACATCGCAGAAGGAAAGAAGATGCTTCCTGTAGCAGCAAAAGATCAGGACACCTTAGTTTATGGTCTTAATACCAATGGTGGTAATCGTATCTGGTCAATTGGTGCTAACACAAAATATCCAGAGCTTTGTATGGCGATTCTTAACTGGTTATGTACTCCAGAAGGTTTTATAACCTCTGAATATGGTCCAAAAGATATTTGTTGGGAGTACTTACCAGATGGTTCTGTTGATTTAACCGAGTTTGGTTTACAGTGCAGAATTAATCAAAAAACGACTATGCCTGCTCCATATACTGGATACTGGGAAGATGGATGTCAACAAATCAATAATTTAACTTGGGATAGGAACACAGAAATCCTAGGTGGTGTAAATGGTCAGACATATAATTATTTATATTGGCCACGTTACTTAAATCTTCCTGTTTCTGATGTTGATCAGAGTTGGAGAGATGCTACCAAGTCCGATAGTATTAGAGAGTATTTATCTAAATTTAACTATTCCGTAGCAAAGGCGCATACATATTCTGATAGTGTAAGAAGCGATGAACTTGATACTATATGGAATCAGGTAAAAGAATGTATTAAGAATGGTTCTTGGAAAGCTATCTATGCAAAGACAGATGCTGAATTTGATGAGATCGTTAATCAGATGAAAACAGAAGCTTACAATTATGGTTTCCAACAGTGTGCAGATTGGAGTGCGAATGAAGCTACTCTTCGTCATGCTGCAGAAAATAAATAAAAGATAAAAATTGTAGCTGCTGCATTTACTGTGGCAGCTACTTTTCGAAGGGAGAACACGATGCAATTATTTCAAGTTGACAGTCCATTGTATAAATTCTTACAGCGCTTATTAGATGTGTTAATCTTAAATTTCTGGCTGATTGTTTGCAGTATTCCGATTATAACAGCAGGTGCATCTATTACAGCAGCCTACAGTGTTGCATTAAAGATGGCAAAAGAGGAAGAAGGGTATATTACAAAATCATTCTTTCAGGCATTCAAAGAAAATTGGAAGCAAGGAACTGTTCTATGGCTTATTACTATGGTTTGTAGTTATATCATATATCTTGATTTTGAAGTGTATTTCTCATATGAAGATGGGCCAGTATTACTTTTAATAACTGGAATTTTAGCTAGTATTGCATTGTTTTGTTCTGTAATTTATGCGTATCCACAAGCAGCACGGTATGAGAATACGATTAAGCAATATATTAAGAATTCGAGGCAAATTACAATCCGTTTTATCGGAAAAACATTACTGTTAATAGTCATAGTTACGATTGAACTATTACTAGCTATCTTTAACTCGGTTACTATATTTTTTGCTATTTTAATTGGCCCGGCTATTATTATTTATACGATTAGTGGAATTTGTGTTAAAATATTTGAGGAAATTGAATCAAATGAATAAGAAAAGAGGCATATTCCATGGTGAAAGCAATATTCTTTGACTTGTTTTTTACACTAATTGTACCAAATTACCTAGAAGAAAATAACGAATATGATGTTCTTAAGCTTAGTAAAGAAGAATGGGAAAGTTATGCAGAAAATGATGTACTCTATCAAGAACGAGCGTTAGGCATTGTAAACGACGAAGTTAGTATAGTGAAAAAAATCTTAGAACTTATGTCTTATGAAGCGACAGAGGAGCAGATCACTGAGATAATAAATCGGCGAAACGATAGAATGAAAAGAGCTTTAGATACTGTGGATGAAGAAATAATTGATACCTTAAGGTCTTTAAAATCGATGGAGATTAAGATATGCCTAATCAGTAATGCAGATTGTATGGATTGTAAGTTTTGGAATCAATCCCCGTTATCAAAGTTTTTCGATTATGCTGTATTTTCTTGCAACGTTGGTATGTTAAAGCCAGAGAGTGGAATTTATAATTATGCGCTTAATCGTATCGGAGTTAAACCTGAGGATAGTTTATTTGTTGGGGATGGAGGATCAGAGGAACTATTCGGGGCAAAACGAGTTGGTATGAAAACTGTATTCACTGAATATTTAGATAAAAAAGAAGATAAAAAAGGAAAAGAATTAATGTTAGAAGCGGATTATTACATAGATAAATTTAGTGATTTATTAAAGATAATTTGAAATATAATTTGAGTTAATTTTATATCATATAATGGCAACAAAAGAAGACCCCGAGTTTGAGGTCTTCTTTTTAGGGATAAAATATAAGTAACCGATGAAAAGGTAGTAGTCTTATTATAAATATTGTTTGCAATATTTTCTGTCTGCAATATTTTCATTAGCACCGCACATAGATATCTTCCTGACGCTGTATCCGTTGTTTCCTAATTAGGGAAAACAACATTTAAAAGCATTTTAAAAGCTTCTTTCGCATAGACAGCGTGTGGCTTTTTGGCTGGCATGATAAGACTCTCACCAGTATTTAAAATATATATAGTACCATCAACAGTAAACTGACCAACACCTTCAAGGACAGTTACCATTGCATCACCACTAGAATCATGTGTACTGATTTCTTCGTCTTTGTCAAATCCAAATAAGGTAATGCTAATAGCAGAATTTTGAGCAAGAGTCTTACTCACTATCTGGCCTGGTTGGATCGATACCTCATCAGTAAGTTTACATATTTCTTCGTGTGGTAAATTCTTAATATAAACACTCATGGTATGTTCCTCCTTTAATTTGTTTTGATTGCTCCAACTGGACAATTATCAACAGCATCTAATACATCAGCTTCTAGATCTTTTGATACATCCTCATCTATCGCCTTAGCAAGCCCTTCCTCAGTCATTTGAAACACACTAGGGCAACTATTTGCACAAAGACCACATCCGATACAATCTTCATTAACATAAGCTTTCATAATATTTCCTCCTTGCAATTATTTCCTTTTATAGTTATATTATAATATGGTTTGGAAAATATTTCAGTTGCAAAAACAACAAAGTAACAAATTATACTAAGGGGGAATTATAGTGAATCATTTTGGTATTTTAATAAGAGAATATCGTGAAAGTCTTGGTATAAGCCGAAAGGAGTTATCAGAGGGCATTTGCACGGAAAAGTATATTTACCTTATAGAAAAAGGAGATCGTACACCATCCGTCGACATCCTTAGCGTTATCAGTGAGCGATTGGGTGTTGATTTGTTTGATTATTATCAGTATCTAGGGTGTAATAATCCTATCGTTGTACGTGATGCACTAAGACAATTTAATATTTGTCGTAGGAAGTTTGATTTTATTGAACTTGAGAAGATTACAAATACTGTTATTCAATATCCGGATTTTAAATCAAAACCATGGCTTTATGAGATAGAAGTCAATTATCTCTTCATTAACATATTTAAGAAGAGAAATTATATAGACGGAAAAGAAAAAATTATTAATTTGTTGAATGACATGGAAGCAAAGTATTCAAACAGTTATTATGCATTATTCCTATATACTTTATTAACGGTATGTTACGAATTTATAGATGATTTAACGAGTGCCAAAGAGACATTACAGATTGCAGAAAGAATTATTGATAACAAAGAGAATATTGATAAGTTTAATATTTTAATTATAGCAGTAAAAGTGTGCTCAATTTCAACATCCTATCATTCTGGTGAATATGAATTAGTAATACAAAAAGGAAATGAATTTCTGCTATATTTATATTCTTTAAGTGTTTATTTGTACATATATTATGCGTATTTTTATCTATCTTTTGCCTATTACAACCTTGGAAAATATGAGGAAGCAAGTGAATATTTTAAAAAAGGATTTAATAGTCTAATGGTGGAAGATAAACAAACGGATGTAAATATACTATATGAGATAGAAGAATTTAAGATGTTATTATATCGTAGTAATCTAAAGCAATATAGTATTGATGAATTTTTAAAAAGATATAAGTTAATTTAGTCAGAAATAGTTTCCATTTATTACTTCTTTTTAATTTTTAGAATGCCAAACTAGTAAATTAGTACCATTTTGGAACAATTGTTCCATTTAATGATCCTATAATTTACTATATGATGTACTTAACATCAAATATGTTACAAGGAATTACGTAACATATAATAAAGAAAGGGACATAAATAGTCAGTTTAATAGATTTTTATAAATGGATATGGGCTATCTCTTAGTAATATAAACCTCTGCAGAAAAAAGTAAACAAATGAATCTTTGAGGTAGCTTAATAAATCAAGATATTTTAGGATTTAAGCTGTTAATGATAAGATCATTTTGTTATAACTCCTTTCTATGATTTATGTTTGATATTATACCATAAATCACAGAAGGGTTTTTTTAAGCTTAAAAATAATATATCTATGTAGACTGATTATACAAAAAATTAAAAGGAGGTTACATAATGGCTTTATTGAAGAATGTAAAGAAAAAGCTATGCTTATTATTCGTTTTGATGTTGGTTGTTAATATGATTAGTAGCAATATATTAGGAAATACCAGCATAGTTAATGCAGCGACTGTGCCAGAAGACTTTCGATTAACATCTGTTGCTATGACAAAAAACGGAACAGAGATACCGTGGGATCTGCCAATTGAGATTGAAGAAAATAACAGAATTTCTCTTACACTTGCTTGGGAGATTGATAACGGTGCACCTCTGGTGAATGGAGACCAGAAGACAATACCAATACCGGATATATTCATACCAGTAGCTAGTACCCATGGGCCTATGATGATGGAAATAGATGGTGAGAATTTAGAGATTGGAACGTATTTAATAGATAATAATCTTCTTACTCTAACCTTTAATGATGTACTAGAGACAGGCGGAAGCTATGAGGATGATCGAAATGGAGAGATAATCCTCGATTTTAAAATAGATGTAACAAAGTTTAGTGATGATGCATCTAAAATAATCGATTTTGGTTATGAAGCATTTCGTTTCCCGATTACGGTAAAAAGTCCTTCAACTAAGGGAAGCCATATAACCAAGAGTGAGACACATGAACTTGAGAATCCTTTTTATGTTGATTGGACAGTTGATATCAATACTAGATTGGACATAATACAAGATGCCTTTTTATCTGATCAGATTCCAGAGGGATTATCCTTGATACCTGATAAAATTAAGGTAAATAAACTTAAGGTTTCCTATAATGGAACAGTAACCGGCATAGGTGAGGATGTGACGGATTTAGTTCAAGCTGCAAGCGGGACTTCAATTTCACCAACTGAGTTTACATTAAGTCTTGGTGAGATTAGTGAGGCATATCGAATTACTTATCGTACTAACATAACAGAGTATGGTAAAAAAGGTTATACCAATAAAGCTGAATTAAAGAATGGTACAATAGCATTAGGTACTGATTCTAAGAAAATTCCTAGTTTAATCAGAGGATCTTTGATTGAAAAGTCTGGAGTAGCTATTAAGTATGATGGTACTAATTCTAAAATAATAGAATGGACAATTGATATTAATAAGGCTGAAATGAATCTTACTAATGTACAGTTGGATGATCCTCAGATTACAGCTATCAATCAGACAATTAAAAATAGTACAATTAAAGTTTGGATGCTTAATAAGAGCGGAGGAACTTGGAGCAAAGGTACTGAAGTAACGAATACCATCAAAGTGCTTAACGGAATAGAAGGTAATGACGACTTAGCTTTTCCTATTCAGTTAGGAAATCTTGATAAGAAAGCATATCGGATTACGTTTGAAGCAGACATTGATTATCCTACGGACTACACACCAGAAATCACTTGTACCAATCAAGCTGAATTGACTGCGGATGGAGAAATAAAAGAAACAGTAAGTAATTCAGTCAAGGTAACTAGAGGTGCTCTTCTTACTAAGGAGACGACGGGAACTACCATTAACTATACTACGAAGGAAATTTCATGGAAATTGGTGGCAAATCAAGGAAAACATACGATTACAAGTGCTACACTACATGACAATTTACCAGTAGGATTAACCTTAAAGCGTAACAGTATCAAAATTAGAATAGGTGGTGTCGATAGAAGCTTATCAGAATTCAGTGTAACTCCTCCTAATGGTGATATCACTGGTAGTGCAGCTAATCCGGAATTCACGATAAATTTTGGTAACATTAGTGATGTTGTAATTATTGAATATGTTACAGAAATTAATGACCCAGAGCTTTATGGTGAAAAATTTAATAATGAAGCATGGCTCACCGGAGGTGGAATTGGCACTGGAAGCGGTCCTGGTAGTGGTTATGGGGGCTATTATGAACCTATAAAGAAAGATACTACTCCAAATATTCAGAATTACTTTACGAAACTAAAAGTAGGTAGCTTATCATCATCAAAAAAAGTTGACGGGGTAACTTATGATGGTCTGAATTATGAAACGAAGACTATGAGCTGGAAATTTGAAATCAAACCTATTAAGGAAGGAATTACGGCGTTAGTAATAGAAGATACCTTCCCTAATAAAGGGCAATACTTTTTAAAAGACACTTTGAGGTTTGAAAAGCAAGACGGATCTTTATTAGCGCTGGGAACCGATTATACGATTAGTGACCTTGATGGCACAGATGTGAATTATCAGAATGGTTTCAAATTAGTATTAAATGCAGGTGTTACTCTTAAGGACCAGGATTATTATATTTACTATAAAACAAGCTTTAATAAGAATGAACATCCTGAAATTATAGCAAATCCTTTAGAAGTAAATAGTGGAAATGCTGTTTACAATAATAAAGCTAGCTTTACTTATATCCCGGAGAATAAAACTAAAAGAACATCTCCATTTGAATCTACAGCTTACTACGACGTGAGCTATATTACCCACAACCAAGGTGACAAAAAAAGTAAAGGTTTTAGTCTTCAGGATAGATGGATTAGTTGGGAGATACTTGCTAACCATCAAGGAAGAACAATAAGTGGAAGCGAGCTTGTAGTTACTGATAAATTCTCAGAAGGTCAGGAACTTGACGAAGATTCCATACAAGTAATCCAATATAAGGTAATTGCTGATGGTACTCGTGAAGATGTTAAAACCCTAAATAAGGGAACGGACTATACGGTTGAGAAAGATTCCGATGATCTTGGTTTTACTGTGAAAATTGGAGGAACTGGTAGGAATAATCCACATCGAATCGTGTATAAAACTAAGATCGTCGGATTATCAAAACAAGAATACACTAACACTGCAACGATTGAAGGGATTTCTTATAGTGATAAGGTAACAAACCCAAAATATGATAAGTTCCTAAGTAAAACCACAGTGGATGATAAAATTACAACAGCTTATCAGGATGACGAAATTCAATGGAAAGTAGTTCTTAATGAGAGTCTTTCTGAAGTTAAGAATGCTAAGTATGTGGATAAGATTAGCGGTGGTCATGCGTATGTGATCGATAGTCTTAAGGTATATGAGATTGACCGTAACAACGGAGGGAAAAAGCTAGAGCCAGCCCTAGTGGAGGGCCCGACAACTTATTCCTTAGATGCCGTAAAAGATCCAGACACTAAAAATTGGACCCTAACCCTTACATTTAATCAAGACATCCATAAACAATATCAGATTGAGTATTCAACTGTTGTAACCGGAGGGACAGGAAGTATTGTTAATGCCGCTACATTTGAGGGAACAGAAGTTTCTTCTAGCGATTCAGGTGCACATGAAACAAAGACTTTCAATATATCTCAATCTTCCTCTGCTACAGGTACTGGTAGCAGCTCTAGAGGAAGTATAAGGATAGAAAAGGTGGATTTAGCTACAGGAAGGATAATTACCGATACTCCGGCAAAGTTTGAACTATATTACTTGCTAAATGGCGATCCGATTATTGTTGGTGAATCAGCGAAGGAAACTATTAACGGTGTGTTAATCTATGACTCTGTACCTATCAATAGAGATTATTACCTTAAAGAAATAGAGGCTCCAGAAGGATATCTTATTGATGACACACTTCAACCAATGATAATTAAAAATGGTTCTATAATAAAAAATAATACATTTACTGTTCAAGTAAAGAATGAGAAGATAGAAAAAGAATTAAGAATTACCAAAGTAGATATGGATAATTCAGCCTTAAAACTTTCTGGAGCTGAATTTAGATTATACCAAATATCATCCTCAGACCCTCTCGTAAGAACACAAGTGGGTGGAGTTTACACAACGGATGGCAGTGGCATGGTAACCATAGGCGGTCTAAAAGATGGTGACTACGAGTTAGAGGAAATTACAGCACCAGCAAATTATCAGTTACCAGTGAATCGTATTACCAAAGTCACAATTAGTAAAGAAAAGGACTATGAAGATTTGGTAAAGGATAACATAGTAAACTATACCGTTGCCAATGAGAAACAGTTAGCACTTGATATCACAAAGGTAGATTATGATGATAGCAGTAAAGGTTTAGCTGGGACTGAGTTTAAGTTATATCGAATTGATATTACTCCTGAAGTGCAAATCGGTGGAATCTATTCGACAGGAACTGATGGTAAATTGCTAATTACAGGATTAGACAATGGAACCTACCGCCTAGTTGAAACAAAAGCTTCTTGGGGATATCAGTTACCTGAAAATCCGAGAACAGTGATTATTGTTAATGCAGCACACGATATTTCATCGGATGGTGTAAAGGATTATGTCATTACTGTAGATAACATAGTGAATAAGAAACTAAAATCAGTAATAGTAAAAAAAGTGAGTGCAGAAAATCCAAGCCTTGGACTTGAAGGTGCAGAGTTTAAACTTTATGATGCTTCTAATAATCAAATCGGAGGAACGTATAGAACGGATGAATTTGGTGAGTTTATAATACATGATTTGGAAGTTGGAGTTTACAGACTCGTGGAAACAAAAGCTCCAGCAGGATATTTTCTTCCAGAGCCTGCTCTAAGAGAAACTCCTATTATCATTACTCATCATACGGACTATGACTATATTCTTCCGGGAATTACGAACCAAATGCTTAGAACTATTAAAATAGTAAAGATTGATGAAGATAGTCTGAATCCATTAGAAGGAGCAAAGTTTGATGTTTATAAGGATGGTATTAAAGTTGGAACTTTGACTACTGATGAAAATGGTGAGGCTGAAATCGATGGACTGTTATTAGGTGAGTATAGAATAGCTGAAACAACTCCACCGACAGGATATCAGTTGCCAGTAGATCCTAACACTACAGTAAGTTTAATGGCAGGTGCAGCAGCTACAGTAACAGAAACTATCACCAATAACAAGTATAGAACTCTTGAAATTACTAAGGTAGATGCCAATGACAGTGGATTACTCCTAGAGAATGTCGGTTTTGAACTTTATGATTCAAAAGGTCAGCTTGTTGGAAGAGGTGAAACAGATAAATTGGGTAATCTTACCTTTGAAAATTTGGTATTTGGTACCTATACCCTAAAAGAAGTAAAATCTCCTGCTGGGTATCAGTCAATTAGCAAACCGATTGAGATAGTCCTGGATAGAACTTCCCCGCTTCTATACGAGCTGACAGTTAAAAACAACAAGATACAGGTAATACCGGAAGTTCCTGTTTCTCCTGGAACAGGTACTCCGACGCCTACGCCAGAACCAACAAAGCCAGTAACTCCAACACCAACACCGAAGCCAGTAAAACCAGTAACACCAACGCCGACTCCAAAGCCAGCAAAGCCAGTAACACCGACACCGACTCCGAAGCCTGAGACTGAAGAGAAGGTTACTACCCCTAAGGAAGAACCAAAAGAAGGTAAAGTTCCTGTTCCAGATAAAGGGAAGCCTAAGGTTACTGAGAAACCTAAGCATGGTAAGGTAACAGTGGATGAAAAAGGTAAGTGGATTTATACTCCTAAAAAAGGATACACCGGTAAGGATAAGTTTGTAATAAAGGTTATTGATGGAGATGGAAAAGAAGAGGATTTCTTCTTTAATGTTGATGTCGAAGATGTGCCTTTAGGTAATATTGACGTAGATCATAAAGAGAAGGATAAGGGTGTTAAAGAACTTCCAAAAACAGGTGAAACTGGCATCCAGATTGAGTTTTTATTAGGTTCCGTATTGATAATACTTGGAGCTGTTATTAGAAAAAAAACTAAATAATGATGAAAATCGAGATACTCGTTAGGAAGTCAACCTATTATCTCATGATGAATCATCCTGTAAAATAATTAATGCTAAAAGAAATAATGGTAAAAGGAATAATGGAATGGAGCAATGACTATTCCATTATTCCTTACCAGAAATGATAAAAAACATGTCTTTTCTTTTTGACTTTAAAGAAATCACCTGTAAATGGAACATTAGACCTATTTCGTAAATTTTACAAAAGGTATAAAATAGAAATAAGAAAAACTACATATAGACAAAGTTGGTGCTTTCCAACGATAATAGCAAACCTAGTGAAAACTAGCGACGCAAAACTATAGGGTCTTCCTTAGATATTCTAAGATGATAGCCAGTTACCGAAAGGAGAGTTTTTATGAGCTCAAACCAAATTATAAAGAAATTATTTCTCTTCCTGTTTTCTTTTTTATTATTATTTAGCTCTGTGAAAGGACAAGCAAGTGTCATCGTCGAGTTAGATGAAAGCCATTTGTCAGAAGGCTATGTATCAACAAGTATTAAGGAAACGAAGACAACAGTAGCATATGTAATTGTGATTAGTAAAGATAAGGTATCTTACAATTATCCTGTTGTAGACGGAGGAAAATATCCTTTCACTTTAGGCAATGGAACCTATCAAATTATGATAGGTGAAAAAGTAGAAGGTAATAAATATGTAGCTACCCTACAAAAAGAAATCAAAGTAAAGATAAAGGATGAAACTACCGTATATCTTCAATCCAATGAAGCAATCAATTGGGAAAATGAAGACAGCAGAATACTTAAGAAGGCACAAGAATTAACGAAAAATGCTAATACCAATATAGATAAAGCAAAAGCAATACATAGTTATATCACAAAAAACTATTCTTATGATAATAAAAAAGCGGATAAAGTAACAAAGGATTATACCCCTGATTTAATATCTTTTTATAAAACAAAAAAGGGGATTTGTTATGACTATGTTACTTTAACAGCTGTAATGCTTCGTAGCGTAGGTGTTCCTACAAAAATAGTAAAAGGATACGAATCCAGTAATCCTGATACTTATCATGCATGGAATCAAGTATATAATGAAACTACAAAACAATGGGTTACTATAGATACTACTTATGATGCTACCTTACAGGCAGCAGGCAAAAAAATTAAATTTGAGAAGAATGAAAAAAATTATATGTTAGATAAAGCGTATTAATATAATGAAAGTAAATGGCTCTGTATTAAGTTGAAAGTGGGATTTTATTTAAACCGATCAACTAGGTACAGGGCTATTTTTATTGGTACTTTGGGAATGAAGAGGTTTTATTGGGATTAAGTCATTTTATTATTAGTACTACTAAAATGGAGCGCCACTTCATAGCTATGTATCAGCTATTTTGCGACCCTCCCTGTTTATAACTAAGAAAAATAAAACCACCAGTGTTAAATGCGAAAGGAAAGAAGAATAAGAGATAGTCCAAATGCAACTATACAGGAAAGAGCCCATGACTAGATCTTTCACTGTATGACGCTTGAGTTCTATGGAAGACCATACAACGGCAGCATAGATAAGTATACTAGGGAAAATACACCAGGTACCTACAAAATATATTAATAATATTAAAGGGCCTGTTATACTACAGGAATGACCACTAGCACGTATATGAAATAATTTATTGAAAGTGGTTAAAATAACGATAGAAATAAAATATGCCATAAAAATTAGTAGCAAATTATGAGTTACATTTTGTATAAAGCCCAATAGCAGTGCTGTAGTGTATCCAATTATATTCATGATAAAAGCAAGAGTTCGCTGGCCAGCGCGTCCCTTATCTTTAAATCTTGGAAGTGCATATTGCAACGGGTATCCAAGAATAGGAATTATACCAAGAAAAATGACAGCAATAAAGAAATTTGCATTATTCTTGAAGATATCAAATCTAGTAAAATAAAGGATAATTAGCAATACAGTTACAAGAAGGGAGGGTATGGTAGTTATCCGAATAATCTTTGCAATATGTTCTTTCCTAGTCAACACGCTCACCTCCCCAGAAGAAAAGGGCAACTGTATTAGGTCCGGTATGACTTCCAATCGTAGTACCTACATAATTTATTTCTACATTTCCAATTAAATTAGGAAATGTTTTTTGAACTAAATCGGCAACTGCTCTGGCATCTTCATAACAATCAGAATGTGAGATATAACATTTTCCAGAGTACCCCAAACCACCAGAAGCGTTTTCTACCATTTTGTTCACAATTTCCTGAATTACTTTTCTTTTTGAACGGATTTTATACCTTGGAACGAGATGTCCCTCATGATTCATATTTAGTAAAGGACATATATTAAGAATATTCCCGATCATTCCTTCGGTCTTAGAGATTCTACCACCCTTAACATAGAAAGATAAATCAGTCGAGAAAAACCAATGATGCATATGAAGTCGATTAGCATTAATCCAATCGTAGACCTCATCGATTGCCTTTCCATTATCCTTAAGACTTGCAAGTGTATCCATAATTAGTCCGTAGCCGGAGGAGGCACCTAAGGAATCAACAATGTAGATTTTACGTTCAGGGTACCGCTCAGCAAGATTGCTTCTAGCGATATTTGCAGAGTTTATTACCCCCGAAAGGCCAGACGATAAACAAATGTGTAGAATATCTAACCCATTTTTAAGAAAGGATTCAAAATAGGATTCAAATTCATCTACGTTAACTTGTGATGTTTTTGTATCAGCCCCCTGTTTCATTTTATCATAAAATATAGAAAAGGGTATTGTCTGACCTAAATCATCAAGATACTGTTTGCCGTCTAACTCATAGTGAAAACATATATATGAGATATTTCGATGATCAAGATGTTCTTTAGAAAGATCTGCTGTAGAACAACAGCTAAGGATAAATTTGTCCATATGAATACATTCCTTTCGTTGATTGTGAGTATAGAAGCTTATTTTATAGGTTATTTACTGATGATACAGTAGATATTAACATTGTGTAAGTAAAGATGTTTATATGTAGTATACGAAACTATGTCATACGTGTAATATATAACATATAGTGGTTTTGATGTCAAGATAAAAATATAAAATATGCAGAGACAAAATAATTACGAAAAACTAAAAATACTACAAAAATAATTAAGAAATGGTCTATTGCATTATTTCAATATAGTAGATTATCTTTTCACGAGCAAGTCTAAGAAGAAATCGAAAATATTTCTTTGAAAAATCAAAATATCAATGTATTAAAACAAAAGAAAACTTGGTTATATCTATTCTCTCTCTATTTTTCTCTTGCAGCTATGCTATACTTATATTAAGTTAGATGCGCGCTGACATTTATACTTCAGATAATTAATAAAAGTATAGAAAGGGATATTATGTGCTGTTATGAGCATCAAAAAGAGCAGTAAGAGTGAAAGACGCTGAGATGAGAGGTGTATATGAAAAAGGATCAATTATTGAAAGAAAGATTACCAGACACCATTAACATGACACCGGAAGGATATTTATCCGATGATTTATCATTTGAGGATTTTCAAAGAATCCATCAAGAGTTTTTTAGAAAAATCTTTGAGATTAGTACCGTTGATATATCAGACCTTCGTGGATATGGAGAGTTTACTGAAGATGCGAGCTTGCCATTTGAAACATGCAGAGAGTTCTTAATTAATACCTTTACAGAGGTTGAGGAAGGATATTGGTACCATTGGAAAGAAATGTTCCAAACTATACTATTAGAGGAAACTGTGTTTTATCGCTATTATGAAAAAATGATAGAACTTATACCTTATTGTGAGGGAAGACGATTTCTGATCTATAACAATACCTTTTTTTGCAATATGGTAACCAATGGTGAAACCGTAACAGGATTTCCGGATTGGAGCAGAGCTGGTGTCAGTGACTTTTTACTTGATTTTGCGATTATGGATTTGAATAAACCATACCTTCTTATTCCTGAATTGTTATGGGAATACTGTAAGGAAGAAGGAATTGAGATACCAAATTTTAAGGAGCGTTATCTATGCATGGCATATTTTAAAGCAATCGATTGTTTACGTTGGCACGCTTCTATCGATGATGAGGAATCCTGTATTTCTATCGTAAAATACTTAAATGAATTAGAAGAACGTATCAATAAAATATCCTAAGAGGTCCTGAAATGAGATACGAAAATGCAAAAAATATTCTACCAAAGGAGTTATTAAAAGAAGTACAGAAATATGCAGAAGGTAAGATTTTATATATTCCCTCTGGAGAAGAGAAAAAAGAGTGGGGAGAAATAACAGGGTATCGTAAGCGTTTACAAAAAAGAAATCAGATGATTTGTAACAAATATAAGAATGGTATTACGGTAACCGAGTTGTCAGAAGAGTATTATTTGTCGATTGATTCCATTAAAAAAATCTTGTATTCAAAAAAGAGGGATGAATGCGAGTATACTCCTACAGTTGCATCAGCACTTGCTTATCAAAATGCTGGCATGATAGAAGAATGGATTCATACATTTCTTCAATTTTCATGTAGTAATTGTATTATATTGGAACATTTATTCAGGGAACAGGGAGTATTTAGTACGCTTATAAAACTACCACTGAGATTGGTTCGAGTTGAGAGCGAAGAAACGGAAGTTAAGAAAGTAGAGATAGATAAAAAGGAAATACAAAGTACATATGATAATACACCACCGCTTCTAATCCTTTTTGAAAAGAAAACATTTATACTCTTAGAACAAGAGGAAGTATTTCATAGATTAAGGCGATTGCGGACGAATGCCTGGCCGGTAGTGATATGGATAAAAAAAGGGGTAGATTATGAGTTATTTCAGAAGCAATATGGAAGCATATTACGTACGTTAGGTGATTCCCAAGTTTAAAATGCTTTCTAAATCTAGATTTAGTAATTATATATTAATTCCACAGTTATTAAAAAGAACATACGGGTAGGATTTTGGAATGTGAGTTAACATTCTGAAATTACCCTGTATGTTCTTTTTTGTCTTAATAATAAATCGGCCGATTTCCACTAATCGTGTCATTAATGGAATGCTTTAGCCATTCCACCGCTTTTTCAGTTTTCCGCTCTGTAATGTAATCGCATAGGATTTCAGTATTTTTATGAAGTGCTTCTAAGCCATAGAGACAGACAAAACGTTCCCACAAAAATAGTACAGGAATCTTAAACGAAGAAAAGATTAATGGCATTAAGGTATTACCGGATAGATAAGCTAGCTCATGCTGAAAATGAAAGGCGATTTCGCTTGCAGCTTCTGGTGACTTTGCTTCACCCAACTGCTTCACATAATCTTTTAATCTTAAAATGTCTTCCTCTGTAATCTTTGGAATGCAGTGTTCTACTGCAAGGGTGTCCAAAGCAATTCTTAGTTCTAAAATCGAGCGAACTTCTCCATCACGTAAGACTCCTCCATTATAATTCAAAATAGAAATCAAGGTTTCAAGAGTACCGTTTCTGCGATAATCAGCAACAAAGGTGCCTACTCTTGGTTTTATAGTTAAAAATCCTTTCCGTCCAAGTTCGGCAATACCAGCATTGACTACCGCACGGCTAACTTGCATGGATTGAGCCAAATCTCTTTCTGGTGGGAGTTTTTCACCGATAGGTAATTTCCCGGATAATATCATTTTTTCTAATTCATGTATAAACAATTCCTTTAAGGAGGGAGCACTAAGTTTTGTAAATTCCATAGGTGGTTTCCTTTCTTATAGATTGGCTGTGGTTCAGTCACATACCATAACTGATTATATAGAAAATTAAGGTAAAATACAAGTGCAAAATATATAAAAGATTAGAAAATGCGAGTTTAATTTAGGTAAATATTGACTATAAAATGTAAATATGTTAAGATTTTATCAAATCTTTGATACTGTGGTATGACCAGAAAAGATGAGGGGATAGGGAATGGTCCATCAGTTACATTGATGTAAATTTAAATTGCGTATAAAGCAAAGGAGGAACTAAAAGTGTTTACGTTCAATTATGGAAGTGGGGCAACAGCATTATCTGTGTGGCTCGTCTGGATTCTAGTATTTGTGTTGTTATTTGCACTTAATGAATTTACCAGAAGATCCACAGTGGGAGGGTTTGTCTGTTTTATCGTTTTGCCAATCGTTCTATCGGTTCTATGGTTTACTGTATTAAGTGATACTACATATACAGACTGGTTCCATTTAGCCAAGGTATATTCCGCAACAGCAGGATGTATAGGTTTTTGGTGCATTCGTAATCTACATGGAACAAACAAAAAGACAGGTAAGGAATGGAGGTTGGCAAACAATCGTATTGCGTTATGTTTTCCACCACTAATCCTAGCAATTAATATTTTAGAAGCAGTGGCAAGAGATATTGAAATTGGACTTCAGTATTCAAAAGGCGGTATTCTAACAGATGGTTCTATGTATGTTTTAGGTGGACCTTGGAACTTCATGAATGCAGCTGCGGGTATACTAAATATCATAACAATCACTGGATGGGTTGGCATCTGTATTCGTAAGAAAACAAAGACGGATAAAAGCCAAGACATGTTATGGCCAGATATGATGTGGTTTTGGATTATCGCCTATGATTTATGGAATTTTGCTTATACATATAACTGTTTGCCAGGTCATGCTTGGTATTGTGGATTTGCATTATTATTGGCACCAACCGTATGTGCTTTCACACTAGGAAAAGGTGCATGGTTACAGCACCGCGCTCATACCCTGGCATTATGGTGTATGTTTGCACAGACAGTACCAGCATTTATCGATAAAGGTAGATTTGCAGTATCTTCGACCTACAATAGGGGAGCATTGTTTATTTGGAGTTTTGCAGCATTAGCTGTAAATATTGCGGTTGCAATCTTTATGATTTACCGCGCAAGAAAGACTAAGAGACATCCATACAAACAAGAATTGTATGTTGATATGAAGAAATTTCAGGAAGTGAAAGTGCTTGCTGATCCATCTACAGTAAACTAAGTATAGAAAACTATAGGAGATAGAGAATTAGCAAGCTTGTGTTTGCGCTGCAACCACAAGCTTGCTCTACATAAAAAGCAGCGCAGAAATGAGGTAACTTATGAAAGAATTTAAGATACTTGAAATTAAGCAAAGCGTGTTTGAAGATAATAATAAGGATGCAAATCTTCTTCGTGAGGAGTTAAAGCAAAAGGGAGTATTTTTACTCAATTTAATGTCTTCTCCAGGAGCAGGTAAGACTAGTACCTTAAAAAAGACAATTTCAATGTTAAAAGAGGAGATGCACATTGGAGTTTTGGAGGCGGACATTGACTCTGATGTGGATGCAAAAACTATTGCTGAAACAGGTGTTAAGGTAATTCAGTTACATACTGGTGGGATGTGTCATCTTGATGCAGATATGACAAGACAGGGGCTTCTCGGACTTGATACTTCAGGGCTAGACCTTGCTATCTTAGAAAATGTTGGAAACTTAGTCTGCCCTGCAGAATTTGATACAGGCTCTAGTAAGAATGCTATGATACTTAGTATTCCAGAAGGGGATGATAAACCTCTGAAATATCCATTGATGTTCTCTATTGTGGATGTGTTATTAATAAATAAAATGGATGTGTTAGAACATTTTGATTTTGACTTAGAAGCTTGTATGGAACGTGTAAGAAAAATAAACCCAGACATTAAGATTATTCCGATATCGGCTAGAACTGGTGAAGGAATTGAGATTTTCGCGGATTGGTTACGAACAGAAGTTAAGAAGTGGAAGGAAGTAGATTGAAAAATAAAAATTTTCAACCAGCGCAAAAGAAAGTGTACGGGAATAGGAATATAAAGAAAATTCTATTTGGAGGAATCGTATGATTAAAGAAAAAGTTCTAGACCTTGCCAATCATATTAGTAGAAAAAAACGTGGTTCTAAAAATGAAATTAATGCAACCGATCCAGAATATAGGATACTTGAACCGGTTGTAACTGAGGAAATGGCTGAAGTAGCCCTATGCATGGAAATAAGAAAAAAAGCAACAGCGAAAGAACTTTCCGTAAAGTGTGGTAAAAGCGAGGAAGAAACAGCTAAATTATTGTGGGAGTTAGCAGTAGCAGGTGTTTTATTCGTTAACAATATCGATGGAGTGGATCATTATTGGTATGATACCTGGGTTCCTGGTATTATGGAAATGATGGTGAATAACAAAGAAAATGTGGCTAAATATCCTCAGATAGCAGAAAGTTTTGAAGCATATGGTAGAGTGCGTGGTCCTAAAACAGCAGGTAGTTTCCCGGTAGGTGTTGGGTTAATGCGTGTAATACCAATAGAAACAGCAATACAGGGTGAAACAAGAAAAGCTTCCTATGAAGAAGTATCAAAATATTTGAATGAGAATGATATCTTTTCAGTTTCTGACTGTTCTTGCCGTACCGCAAGAGAAGTCATGGGCGAGGGGTGTGGGCATCTGAAAGAAGATATGTGTATTCAGATGGGGCATGCCGCAGAGTATTACATACGTACAGGAAGAGGAAAACGAATTACAAGAGAAGAAGCCTTTGAGATTATCAAGCGTGCAGAAGAAAATGGCTTAATGCACCAGATTCCAAACTTAGATGGCTCTGGAAAAACGCATGCGATATGTAATTGTTGTGGTTGTTCCTGTTTATCTTTAAGAACAGCAGAAATGTTTATTAATGCAGATATGGTTCGTTCCAACTATGTTTCTCATGTTGACAAAGACAAATGTGTAGCTTGTGGTGAGTGCGTACAGCATTGTCCAGTAAATGCACTACAGCTAGGTCAGAAGCTGTGTGGGAAGACACCAGTAGCAGATAAAATAATTCGTAAAGATACTCCAAGAGATACCGAATGGGGACCGGATAAATGGAATGCTGATTATCGTATTAACCGAAAGAATGTTGTTGATACTGGTACTAGCCCATGTAAAACGGAATGTCCAGCGCATATCTCAATTCAAGGATACATAAAACTTGCTTCTCAGGGAAAATTCCGTGAGGCATTGGAATTAATAAAGCATGAGAATCCATTTCCAGCGGTTTGTGGTAGAATCTGTCCAAGAAGATGTGAATCTGCTTGTACCAGAGGGGATATCGATGAACCTATCGCAATTGATGATATAAAAAAATTCATCGCAGAGCAGGATTTAAAGGAAGAGAATCGCTATGTTCCAAAGAAAAGACATGATTATGGAAAGAAAATTGCAGTCATTGGGGCAGGACCATCGGGATTATCCTGTGCATTTTATTTGGCATTGGACGGATATCAAGTCACAGTCTTTGAAAAACAACAAGTAATAGGTGGTATGTTAACTCTAGGAATCCCATCATTCCGTCTTGAAAAAGAAGTTATCGAAGCAGAGATTCAAGTGATAAAAGAACTTGGAGTAGAATTTAAGACAGGTATTGAAGTAGGACGTGACATAACTATATCGGAGTTAAGAAAACAAGGATACGAAGCCTTCTACATTGCTATTGGTGCTCAAGCTGGCAGAAAGTTAGGCATTGAAGGGGAAGATGCAGAGGAAGTAATTACAGGTATTGACTTCTTAAGAGAAGTAAACCTAAAGAAGCATAAGAATTTAAGCGGTAATGTCGTTGTGATCGGTGGCGGAAATGTCGCGATTGACGTGGCAAGGACTGCGGTTAGAGTTGGTGCTGCGAATACTAAGATGTATTGCCTTGAAAGTAGAGAAGAGATGCCAGCGTTAGAGGAAGAAGTAGAAGAGGCTCTCCATGAGCAGATAGAGATTCATAATTCTTGGGGACCGAAACGAATTGTTTTGAAAGATGGGCGCGTTGTGGGTGTTGAATTCAAACGTTGTCTCTCCGTATTTAATCAAGAACATCGTTTCCAACCAGTATATGATGAAGAAGATACTATCGAGGTACCTGCAGATTATGTTCTGCTTTCTGTAGGCCAGGCAATGGATTATGGCATGTTGCTTTCAGGTACAAACCTTGAACTTAATCCGAATAAGACGATAAAAGCAGATTCTACTACGCTACAAACAGGTGAAAAAGATATCTTTGTTGGTGGTGACGTTTATACCGGTCCTAGATTTGCAATTGATGCAATTGCTGCGGGAAAAGAAGGAGCTATTTCTATCCATCGTTATGTACAGCCTGGTCAGAGCTTAATTATTGGTCGTGACCGAAAAGAATATCATTCCTTTGATAAATCCAATACGATTACCGAAGGGTACGATACCACACCTCGTCAAAAGGCGAATGAGAATGAAGCTGTTTCTTCCTTCAAAGATTCCAGAGGGGTATTTACAGAAGAACAGCTAAGAATGGAAACCAAACGTTGTTTAGGTTGTGGTGCAACCGTTGTGGATGAATTCTTATGTGTAGGATGTGGTCAATGTACAACAAAGTGTATGTTTGATGCAATCTCTCTTGTTCGAACTTACGATGGAGAAGGAGTTGCTTTCGAAGATCTCAAACCAGTAGTCGTAAAGCAGATTCTGATGAGAAAAGGAAAGATAATGGCTAAGAATGTTAGGAAAGCATTGACGAGGAATTAAGAGAAAAATGCATGAACTAGGAGTAGTTATTGAAGTAGTGAAGACAGTGGAACGGGTTGCTCTGGAACAGAATCTTACAACAATAGATACTGTAGTATTACAAATTGGAGAGCTGTCATCTATGATACCAAAATATGTAGAGCAATGTTATCCAGCAGCGATAGATGGAACTATCTTAGAGAACACGAAACTTGAGATTGAGATTTTACCAGGAAATGCGCTTTGTAAAGATTGTAAAAAGGTGTTTCGGTTGTTAGAACATCATCATCAATGCCCAATATGCAATACTAGAAACTGGGAGTTACTGAGTGGTAGGGAGTTCTTTATTAAAGAAATTGTAGCTTACTAGGTTTTGAAGTAGAAAAATAATAGCTTCAGTTAGTAATCTAACAAAGAAAGGTCTTAATAGAATTAAAATCGTGGCTGGTAAGGATTGTAGTGTAGAATTTGACATTACGATTTCACGTGTTAAGTTTAAGGAATTAGGAATGTAAAATTCAATTCATCAGAGTTGAAAGTATGTTATTTCTTGCTATAAATGAAATGTTATATTAAAGATTAAGGTCAGCACTTTTCATGTGCTGACCTTGTTGTTATATAAACATTAATAATAGGATTTCTGTATAGTTATGACTGGTTCTCAGCATTACCCTATTGGTATCATTTCTTATGTCTGTAATTCATGTCTGTAATTTTTTATTGGGATGCAGGGAAGGAACCCCCTCTACCTATATATCCGTTTCTTTAAAAAAGAAGTCAGCTGCCAACTTAACTAACCAGAATACCAACACGCTAAACGCTGCGCCTAGTAGCAGGACTGTGATACCTGTCCCTGCAAGTGTATTAAAATCAAACATGCGTCGGAACCTAAGTACCGCGAATGTAAAAAGTACAGACAGGGATACCACTAGCCAGAACCGGAAACGGTCGAGTGGGAATGAAATAAACAACAGCCCGAACAGAGCGCAACCACCTGTCAATATGACGCTGATTGTTGAAATCTGTAGGTCGGATAGTAAGAAATAACCTGACAAATACTGCACAAACATCACGGCAAAAAAGATGGTCACGCCACCGGGAAGGGCTTTGTACAAAACGTTCCGGATAAATCGACCTGATACCCGCTTCTTGTCCGGTCGGAATGCAAGCAGAAAAGAGGGAATACCGATGGTAATGGGGCTAATCAGTGAAAGCTGGATTGGCGAAAAAGGATAGGGAGCGGGTGAAAATAGGAACGCCAACAGTAGTAAGGTCGAATAGATGGTCTTAGTCAGGAAAAGTGAGGCGGTACGCTGTATGTTGTTGATGGAGGAACGTCCTTCTTCAATGATGGCCGGAATCGCCTTAAAGGAGGAATCCAGTAATACCATATCCGCCACTGTGCGGGCCGCATCCGTTCCCTTGGCGACCGCGATGGCGCAGTCGGACTCTTTCATGGCGAGAACATCATTCACTCCGTCGCCGGTCATCGCTACCACGTGTCCACGGTCGCGCATGGCCTGGATCAACAGTTGTTTCTGGACCGGTGTCGTCCGACCGAAAACAACATAATCCTCGCAGATATTTTTAATTTCGTTATCGTCGGTCAACTCGGATAGGTCGATTGCTTTTTCAAAATTTTCTACCCCCACTGCCTGTGCAATGTGTGAGACTGTTGCAGGGTTATCACCCGAAATAATTCGTACCGAAACACCCTGTTCCTTTAGATAAGAGATGGTTTCCTTTGCATTCTTCCGGATGGTATCGCTGAGCAGTAGCAAGCAAACCGCGGTCCGATCGGGCATATCATTTAGTTCCTCGGACAAACTGCTGTTTACAGCGAGGCAAAGCACGCGGTACCGCTTGGCAAGTTCCTTCGCTTTTGCTCGAAGTTCGGGTTGGCGTTCGGTAATGATACGCTCTGGAGCTCCGAGCACATATGCCCCGGTACCTTCAAAATATGCACCGCACCACTTCTTCTTGCTGGAAAAAGGAACCGTACGTGAGGAAGGGGTAATTTCGCTTCCGATGCAGTAGATATTAATCGCGGACATTGTTTCGTTTGCATCCATTGCCATACCGAGACTGGCAAGCGCACTTAGAATCTTCGATTTATCGTCTGGAATAAAATAAAGAATATCCTCCAAGGTCATACTGCCCTCAGTCAGAGTACCGGTCTTATCAAGACAGATAACGTCGGCACGGGCGAGCATCTCAATACTGTACAGTTCGTTGACCAAAACCCGTTTGCGAGCGAGCTTGACCACAATAACAGCAAAAACAGTGCTGGTCAGCAGAATCAGTCCACTCGGAATCATACCGATCATCGCAGCAACCGTCCGTTTTGTCGCCTCGACGACATTGTTATCGAGGTTTGAAATTTGGCTATTAAAGAACAAAAGTCCAAATGGTATGATAACCACCGATATAAATTTTATGATTTTCTGCAAACCCTTGACAATCTCAGATTTTCGGGTCTTAACCTTCTTCGCGCCTGCGGTAATCTCATAGACCGCATTATCTCTACCCACCGCTTCCGCAATGGCTATACAATTGCCTGAGGAAATAAAGCTTCCGCTGTAGAGCATGTCCCCGGTTTCCTTGTAGACAGGTTCACTTTCACCGGTCAACATTGCCTCGTTGACTTCACAACCACCCTTCAAAATCTGGCTGTCGGTGACAATCTGTTTTCCAGGATTGTAGTACAGAATATCGTCCAGAACTACTTGATCCCCAGGGATAACTTCCTTTTTTCCACTACGTAGAACTTGTGCGGTGGCAGATGTGAGGATAGAGAGTTTGTCCGTAGCGCGTTTGGCGCGCAGCTCCTGAAACAGGTCGATTCCTACGTTGGTGAGCATAATGCCGGCAAATAGGATATGCTTGTACTCCCCGATGTATATGAGCGCCCCGGCGAGGAACAGGATGATAAGATTGAACAAGGAAAACGTACTGTCACGCAGAATTAGCCATATACTCTTGGTTGACGGGGCTGCGTTGATGTTGGTTCTTCCTTGGGAGATGCGCTCACGCACCTGCGCTTTGGATAGCCCGACCTTTGGGTCAGGATTGAATCTCTGTATATCGTCATAATGCTTGTGTTTCAAGCGAAACTTTTTGATAGTTTTGGGATACTCAGGCATAAAACTCCATTCTGCTGTGCAAGCAGCACAAATAGGAAGGAAAGAAGGTGCTACTGTTAACACAGCGTTTTAGTAAATTAAATTCAGCTATTTCTAAAGCTGTATCTGTTTTCTGAACTTTCTTAGGTTTGTGTATAGGTTTTCCACTTATAATTAAATATTTTAATTTATTATTTATTCAAAGTCCATTAAAATTTGATTAGATGTACATTAATGGAATCTTGTATTTTTAATTCTTCTTTTACAGTATTCCCAGACAGGAGACTAATAACTCTTGACTATAGTAGCGTTGTATGAAAAGTCTATCTGTCCCTGTTTGTGTGGCAATTAAAAGAGCGAAAGCAGTAGAATGCTTTCGCTCACTACTATAAACAGTCTAAAGTTTAGGATAAATAACCTTGCTGTATATTATAAATATGCTTTAAAAATAAATGGTACCTTCACTTGTACGAACTTTACATTGGCAACAATTATCTGTTGTTCCGCAATCGGAAGTTTCACTTGGAGTACATTCAGGAATACGAGCAAGGGTAACATTATCTACACAACGATCACGAAGTTCTGGCAATGGATGTGGAGAAGTTTGGAAGCGATAATCCTTTCCGAAACAATCAATACGTGCATCGATGACGTTATGACTTGGTACACAACAAACGTCATGATTCACAATATCTTGATATCTAAAGAATGGAGCACAAGGATCTAAGCAACCTAGTGGTACTATGCTGGAACAACTCTGGGTATTACCAGTGGTGGCTTCAATGATAGCACGAACATAGTCAATGTTAGGACGAAGACATACGATTTGAGGGAAGTCTCCACAAGGGATAACTTCTTGCCAATCCTTACCTTCATATTTGCAAAGGAGGTCTTTCGCTTTATGCAAATGTGCAATTTCATAACAGAGGAATTCCTCCCAGATACTACGAATGCAAGGATCGCACTCTGTAAGGAGGCAGGAATAGTAAAGATAACACTCGGTATATTCATGTAGTAATAAATCTTCCAGCCATGTTGCAGTCGTATCTTTTAAACTCTCATATTGGCTGACGTGTTGTTCTTCAATCAATCCGATTTCTTGATAGAGTCTGCGTCCTAAATCAGATTTATCATAAAGAGATGCTACATTCATATAGTAATTCATTGTTTGCTGTTCAGCAGCAGTAATGATACCAATGTTTAATTTGGTTAGAATATCTGCGTTTTTATTACATACATCTGGGAAGATGCTATCTATTGGATGACGATGTTCAGAGATGGTTGGTCTAGCAGGCATTATCTCAGTATATCCACCGACTAATTTTTCAGGACAAATCCCATATTCCATATCTAATAGATTTGAATATCTAAAGAGGTGATCAAAATCTTCTAGTAATGCAAAGTTTAGAGCATTTCTCACTGTACAGTCTGGTTCTTGCTTAGCTAACACAGAGGTCAAGTCAACTGCTAACTGCTCATAAGTGATGGTATGCTCTAAGATACTTTCATCCCTAGGTTTTAAGCAACTAATAAGTTTTTGTTGTTGCTGCTCCCCGCGACGGAGGATAGCCAATTCTCTTCTTAATTCATTACAAGGACAGTGTCTTGAAAAATTTCTAGAAAACCATTGAGCTTCAAATTCGGTACCATTCATTAGAACGATACGTGTCTTTGTATAAGCATCTGTTTCCTCCTTATTGTAAGGACATGGGTTAATAGCACGCCAATCCATAAAGGTTTTTTCTATAGGTATTGGTTTTTCGTCAAATGGGTTAAAATTTTGCATGATATTCCTAAAATTAATATTATCCTTATTACTATATGATTTTAGGATTTATTAGTGACAATTTAATAAGATATTGCTTGTTAAAATATAGTAATATTGTATCATTCATCATTTATCAACAATCTGTTTATAAAGTTTGGAAGAAATCTTAATGGAAAAACTTCGATATTAAGATTGAACAATCGGAGATTGCTGTTAAGTTGATTGAATGTTACAATAATCTAAGAAGACATAAGAGGAGGATAGAGTACTTAAGTTATGAGAATAATTATATCACCAGCTAAAAAAATGGTGGAAAATATAGAAGCCTTGCCCGTATGTGGAGAACCTAGTTTCATTGATCAAACCAATCAATTATTAACTTACTTAAAAAGTTTAAGTTACGAGGAAGCAAAAGAGATATGGAATTGCAATGATCAGTTAGCTACCATGAATTTTGAGAGAATCGCTAGCATGAACTTAAAAACAAAATTGACTCCTGCCATTCTGTCGTATCAAGGAATACAATATCAATACATGGCGCCAGAAGTATTAGAAAAAGACCAATTGGAGTATATACAAGAACATTTATATATTTTATCAGGATTTTATGGAATACTAAAACCGCTTGATGGTGTTACCGCTTACCGTTTGGAAATGCAGGCTAAAGTGAATTTATCTGATAAGAAGGATTTATATGAATTCTGGGGGAGTTTGTTGTACAATAAACTTCGCGAAGAAACGGATTTTATATTAAATTTAGCGTCAAAAGAATATAGTAAATGCATTGAGCGTTATGTTACAGAAGATGTGAGATTAGTAACTTGTGTATTCGGAGAGCGAAAGGGCGAGAAAGTAATAGAGAAAGGGACTTACGCCAAGATGGCCAGAGGAGAAATGGTACGTTATATGGCGGAACATAAGATATCTACAATGTCGGAAGTTAAGAAGTTCGATCGATTGGATTTTTCTTATGATGAAAATCTATCGAACGAAACGAAGTTAGTATTTTTGAAAGGAGAATCTAATGTTAGAGATAGGAAGTAAGGCACCAGAATTTACATTAAACAATCAAGAAGGGGTAGAAGTATCGTTAAAGGATTTTTTAGGGAAGAAAGTTATTCTTTATTTTTATCCTAAGGATAATACTCCAGGATGTACAGCACAAGCTTGCGGATATGCAACTTTATATCCAGATTTTATGGAGAAGGGTGCTGTTGTAATTGGAGTTAGTAAGGATTCAGTTCAATCTCACAAAAAATTTGCAGAGAAATATAATCTTCCATTTGAGCTTTTATCGGATACTGAGTTGGAAGTGATAAAAGCCTATGATGTTTGGCAAGAGAAAAATATGTATGGTAAAAAAACAATGGGTGTTGTTAGAACAACATATTTAATCGATGAAAATGGATTTATAACAGGAGTTTCAGGAAAAGTAAATGCTGCTAAAAATCCAGAAGATACTCTAAAATTAATATAAATAAGAATTACTGTATCACCTAAAAGAAGTAGAATATAAGAAATAGAATATAAGAATAAAATATGAGAAATAAAAACGCCACAAGGAAATCAGATAAGAATTTCCTTGTGGCATTTTTCACTACCTTTGAATGATAAAGATTATAACACTGATTTATTTAGTAAGGTTAAAAAGGAACCATTTTAGCTTACAATTTCACAGGTATAAGCTTCTTATAACACTAACGACGGAGCTATATAAACACGACTCCCCAATTCTTGGTCTAACATATAAAGACTCTTAGAATCATCACCATAGAGTTCCATTTTTTTAATTAAATCAGTGGCTCTCTTTTCTTCCTCGCCTTGTTCTTTTACAAACCAATCAAGGAACTGCATAGTACGAAAATCCTTCACTGTGAATGCAGCATCATATATAGTATGGATGAAGTCCGTTACGGATTGTTCATGTTCTAAAGTTGACTTTAGAGGTTCCATAGCTGAGGTGTATTCTTCTCCTGGAGAATCGATTGCTTGAAGAGATACTTTTAAGTTATTATTCTGCATATACTGCATAAAAAGCATAGCATGGTCTCTTTCTTCTTGAGCCTGAATTTTGAACCAATTTGCAAAACCATCTAAGCCTTGCTCTGTATAGTAATTCGACATGTTTAAGTATAAATAAGCAGAATAAAATTCTTCCCTAACTTGATCATTCAATAAACTGCTAACTTTTTCATTATCCATTTTCTTACCTCCTATTCTTTGGTAATTTTATTATATCATTCTATAAAACTTAAACAAGACCAATTTCTTATAAAAATAAGGATACTTTATTTATACCAGAAAGTTCGCAAAGTATACTTTTTCTTGTTCATTATTTTTTGTAAATATTACAGTAGTATGAAACATTTTTATATAACATAGAATTATAAATAACGTCATATGCTGATATAAAAGAGTGTGGGGACTAGTTATGGAAAATAAATTTAACAGCGAAAAATTTATGGATTTGATTATTCCTAATGCCTTATTAAATGTAGTTGAAAATCAAGGAACTATTACTAATATAAATGATTCGTATTCCATCGTACATATACCAATAGATAAAATTGATTTTTGTAATTTTAATGGGTTTAGCTATTCCTATTTTCCAACGTGTTATACACTAGATTCAACGGTAGCGTTAGAAAAAATAGGTTTTGTAAAAGTTAGGAATAATCCAAATTTAAGTCTATATGGTGCAGGTGTTTTGGTAGGAGTAGTTGATTCAGGGGTGAATTATCAGCATAAGGCTTTTTTGTTTAAGGATAATACCACAAAAATAAATTCAATTTGGGATCAAACAATTTATAATGAAAATACTCCGGTGAATGAAGAATTTCCATATGGTACATTTTATTCGAGGGAAGATATCAATAGAGCACTAGCACTAAAAAATCCTCTCGATGCGGTACCTTCTACGGATGAAAATGGTCACGGAACTGCAATTGCAGGAATCATTGTCGGTAATGAGGATACTGGAAATGAATTTTCTGGTGTCGCACCATTATCAGAATTAATCGTTGTAAAATTAAAACAAGCGAAAAAGGTAGTTAGACAATTTTTTGCAGTATCACAGGAAGTTACTTGCTATCAAAAGTCAGATATCATGATGGGTATTAAATACATAATAAATGTAGCTAGAAGGTTAAATCGACCACTTGTTCTATGTATAGCCATGGGATCGAGCCAAGGTGGAGATGATGGTTTAGATCCACTGAGCTATTATCTCAATGATATTTCTAGAGCACCTAGGTCCTGTGTAGTTGTGAGTGGAGGGAATGAAGGCAATAGGAGTAGGCATTATCTTGGAAGTTTTGGTAAAGGTGATGAATTTAAAGAATTTGAATTTAAAGTTGGGGAAAAAGATAAAGCTTTTTTTATGGAAATATGGATGCAACCAATTCAACGACTGTCGTTTGAAATAACATCTCCAGCCGGAGAAAAGATTAGTAGTGTATATCCAGGGATACGTCAGATAAAAAAATATAATTTTATATTTGGCCCAACGAAGTTGTGTATCAATAATATTACAACAGAAGCAGAGTCTGGAGACCAATTAATACTATTACGCTTTAATAATACGCAAAGTGGTGTATGGAAAATAAGATTAAATAATATTGATAGAACACCTTCCGATTTTAATGTGTGGTTACCTTCTGGAGAGCTTATTACAAATGAAACCTTTTTTTTACAATCGAATCCTTATCTTACAATAACTGCACCAGGCAACGCATTTGCTCCGATTACAATAGGAGCTTACGACACATTGGAGGGAGGTATTGCAACATTTTCGAGTAAGGGTTATACAAGAAAAGATGTTATCAAGCCAGATTTAACTGCACCAGGTACTTTTATAACAAGTCCATCAAATAAAGAAGGATATGTTACAGTCTCAGGAACTGGAAGCGCAGCGGCACTCACTACGGGTGTTGTGGCTTTACTATTAGAGTGGGCAATTCTGAGAGGAAATTATACCGGAATAACGGGAAGTGAGATAAAAACTTTTCTAATCCGTGGGGCACGAAGAGAATTGAATGTAGATTATCCTAATAGAACTTGGGGCTATGGGCAGATTGATTTATTTGGAACTTTTGAGAAGTTAACTTTATAAATAAAAATCATATGATAATAAAAGAAGTTTAGGTGATTAAGATATTAATCTTGTTATCAAATCTAAAGGATGGATTCTATGGAGAATAAATTTATCAGTGAGAACTATATGGAAATAATTATACCAAATCGATTAGTAGATACTTTAGAAATTGGTACTAGCGTAACCTATGTTAACTCGAAACATTCCATTGCGAATATACCACGTGATCAGATTGATTTTTGTACTCTTGGAACATTTAATTATTCTAATTTCCCATCTATATTTACCTTAGATTCTAGTTTAGCTTTAGAACAAATTGGTGTGACTAGACTTCAAGCGAATCCTAATTTTTCTTTGTATGGGACTGGTGTATTAATTGGAATTATCGATAGTGGAATTAACTATCAAAATCCTGCTTTTTTATATAGTGATAAGAGTACCAGGATTTATACGATTTGGGATCAAACAATTACGGATGAAAATGCTCCAGTAAATGAGGATTTTCCATATGGAACAATCTATTCAAAAGTAGATATAAATCGTGCTCTGAAATCACCAACTCCATTAGAAATTGTTCCTACGAATGATGAAATAGGTCATGGTACTGCTATAGCAGGGATAGCAGCCGGAAGTACGGATACGAGCAATGATTTCGCTGGCGCAGCGCCATTATCTGAATTAGTGGTAGTCAAAATGAAACAAGCGAAAAATATTACGAAGCAATTTTTCTCTATCCGAGAGGATGCTATTTGTTATCAAGAGACAGATGTTATGTTGGGAATTAAATTTTTAGAGTCAATAGCCAGTGAATTAAATCGCCCTTTAGTACTTTGTATAGCTTTCGGCACTGGTCAGGGACCGCATGATAGTTTGGGTTCAACTAGTACGTATTTGGCAAATATTACGAGTTTACCGAAGACTTGTGTAGTAATCTCTGCTGGTAATGAAGGAAATTCTCAGAGGCATTATTCTTATAACATTAGATCTGGTGTGCCTTTTGATGAATTCGAAATGGTCGTTGGAGAAAATGATAAAAAATTTTTTATGGAAATATGGTTAGAACCTATTCAACGAATTTCACTTGAGATTACATCGCCATCTGGGGAGACGATAAGTAATACCAATCCTGCAATAAGACATTCAAGAAGATATTCCTTTGTATTTAGTCCTACAGTAATATGCATCAACAATATAGCTACAGTTTCAGAAACTGGTCTTCAATTGGTTTGGTTACGATTTGAAAATGCTCAAAGCGGACCATGGAGATTTCGCTATAATAATATAGATAATACTAGTTCAGTGATAAATGTATGGCTCCCATCAGGGGATATTATCTCAACCAGTACTTATTTTCTGCAAGCAGATCCTGAAACGACAGTTACTTCGCCAGGAGATGCCGTTGCACCTGTCACAATAGGTTCGTATAATACGTTAGAAGGAGGGATATCATACTTTTCAGGAATAGGTTATACAAGAAAAGGTGAAGTGAAACCTGATTTGGCTGCTCCAGGGACGGATATAAAAGCTCCTTCTGGTAATACCGGTTATTCTGCTGCTACTGGAACAGGAGCTGCAGCAGCTCTAACAAGTGGAGCGGTAGCCCTACTTTTAGAATGGGCAGTTGTACGAGGAAATTATACGATTATAACGGGGCGTGAAGTTAAAACGTTATTAATACGTGGTGCTAGACGAGAGACTTCTGAAGAATATCCAAATCGATTTTGGGGTTATGGAAAAGTTGATATTTATGGTGTATTCGAAAAACTCATCATATAAGAATCCCGAAACGATATAGGAAAACCTCGTTAATACGAATTTGTGCTGTCGCCCAAATTCGCAGGACTGCGACAGAATGGAGTGTTTACATGGAAAACCGATTTATCAGTGAAAATTATTTCGACTTACTAGTTAATAACTCATACTTATATACTCTAGATCCCAATACAGTTGTTACTACAATAAATAACAGTTATTCTATATATCAACTTCCATATGAAGATATAAATAAATGTGATTTCCAAGGTATCACATATAGCAATGTACCAAGGTGCTATACTTTAGAATCAACTTTTGCACTAGAGGTAACAGGCGTTAAAAGAGTTCAAAGTAATCCTAATTTAGCTCTTATGGGGACTGGTGTATTAATTGGAATCATTGATACTGGTATCAATTATCTTCACTCTGCATTTTTATATAATGACAATACTTCAAGAATTACTTCCATTTGGGATCAAACAGTTAATATTGATCCACCAGAAATAGGTCAAGAATTTCCATATGGAACAATTTATACGAAAGAAGATATTAATAAAGCCTTAGAGCAACCATACCCTTTAGAGGTCGTACCAACCGATGATCAAATCGGACATGGAACAGCAATTGCTGGTATTGCAGGTGGAAGTACTGATAGAGCAAATGACTTTTCTGGAATAGCTCCTTTGGCGGAATTTGTGGTTGTGAAACTTAAACAAGCAAAGAGAATAACCAAAGACTTCTTGTCCATACCAAATGAAACAATTTGTTATCAAGAGACAGATGTTATGATGGGGGTTAAATACGTAGAAAGTGTTTCGGAACAATTAAATCGGCCACTCGCTTTATGTTTAGCAATGGGTTCCAATCAAGGAAGTCATGATGGTTTAGGAGCGCTTTCTAGTTATCTAAATGATCTATCAGAATTACCAAGAACATGTGTTACTATTAGTGCGGGAAATGAAGGGAATTCTAGAAGACATTTCTCACGATATGTAAGAAGTGGAGAAGAATATACGGATGTTGAACTAAATGTTGGAGAGAAAGATAAAAAATTTTTTTTAGAAATATGGACAGAGCCTATCCTAAGAATTTCACTTGATATCATAACCCCTTCTGGTGAAAGAATTGAGAATTTAACTCCAGGATTTAGCCAGACGACTATTCATACGTTTGTATTTGGGCCTACTAAATTATGTGTAAAGAATGTTCCCACGGTTCCAAGAACTGGAGACCAGTTGATATGGCTTCGATTTGATGACGCTCAAAGTGGACTCTGGAGACTTCGAATTCATAACATTGATAGAGTAAATGCACAGTTTAATGCATGGTTACCATCTGGAGATATTGTTTCTAATGATACCTACTTCATAGAATCGGATTCTTATATAACAATTACTTCGCCAGGGAACGCAATTGCACCAATCACAATAGGTTCCTTTGATACAAACACAGGAGGCATTTCTATTTTTTCTAGTAAAGGTTATTCTAGGGCGAATGAAATAAAACCAGATTTAGTTGCCCCTGGGACAGAACTTACTGCACCAACGAGTACGAATGGGTATGTAGATGTCTCAGGAACTGGGGCCGCCGCAGCAGTAAATACTGGTATTGTGGCACTTTTATTTGAGTGGGCAATTACTAGAGGATTTTATACAGGAATCACAGGAGTGGAAATTAAGACATTTTTAATAAGAGGAGCGGATAGAGATATATCATTAGATTATCCGAATAGAATCTGGGGGTATGGTAAGGTAGATTTATATGGGGTATTTGAAAAGGTAATAATATAAATTCAATTTTTATAGATTTGAATTATTAGTGGTGAAGTTAAAGCAAGCAAAAAACATAATAAAGGATATTTTTTCAGTAAATTGACAGCCCAATATCATATAGGAAACTCGAAACGATAAAGAAAACTCATAGAAGATTAAATTCAATCATACTTTATTATAACTATAAAGAAGTTATATTGAAAGTAGAAAATTATTTTAATAATCTAATTTTATGTGTTCTAAAGCACGGAGATGGGAGTTTATATATGGAAAACCAATTTATCAGTGAAAATTATTTCGATTTGTTAATTCCTAACGCAAGCGTGGGAACTCTAAATCCTAATATAGTTGTTACTAGAGTAAATAACACATACTCTATATTTCACCTTCCATACGCAGATATAAACAAATGTGATTTTAATAGTTTTGGTTATAACAATATACCAAAGTGCTTTATCTTAGAATCAACTTTTGTACTAGAGGTAACAGGTGTAAAAAGAGTTCAGAGTAATCCTAATTTAGCTCTTATGGGGACTGGGGCATTAATAGGAATCATTGATAGTGGCATTAATTATCTTCATCCCGCTTTTTTATTTAATGACAATACTTCAAGAATTATTTCCATTTGGGATCAAACAGTAAATCCGAATGATCCACCGGTCATGACTCAAGATTTTCCATATGGAACAATTTATACGAAAGAAGATATTAATAGGGCCTTGGAGCAACCATACCCTTTAGAGGTGGTACCTACCGATGATCCAATCGGACATGGAACAGCGATTGCTGGTATTGCAGGTGGGAGTGCGGATAGTGCAAATGATTTTTCAGGAGTAGCTCCTTTAGCTGAATTTGTAATTGTGAAAATGAAACAAGCAAAGAACATAGCCAAAGACTTCTTGTCCATATCAAGTGATGTAATTTGTTATCAAGAAACTGATGTTATGATGGGGGTTAAATACGTTGAAAAAGTTGCTCAACAATTAAACCGGCCGCTAGCCCTATGTATAGCACTAGGTTCCAATCAAGGAAGTCGTGACGGTTTAGGACCGCTTAGTAGTTATCTAAACGATCTATCAGAATTACCTAGAACCTGTGTTACTATTAGTGCGGGAAACCAAGGGAATACTAGAAGACATTACTCTAAAGTGATAAGAAGTGTAGAAGAATATATAGATGTTGAATTTAATGTTGCAGTGAACGATAAAAAATTTTTTTTAGAAATATGGACTGAGCCAATTCTAAGAATTTCACTTGATATCATATCTCCTTCTGGTGAAAGAATTGAGAATTTAACACCAGGATTTAGCCAGACGACCTTTCGTACATTTGTATTTGGACCTACTAAATTATGCGTGAAAAATGTTCTGACAGTTCCAATAACTGGAGATCAGTTGATATGGCTTCGATTTGAGGACACTCAAAGTGGACTCTGGAGATTGCGAATGTATAACATTGATAGAACAAATGCAGAGGTTGATGCATGGCTACCGGCTGGATATACTATTACTAATGATACTTACTTCATAGAATCGGATTCTTTTACAACCATTACTACACCAGGGGATACAGTTTCACCAATCACAATAAGTTCCTATGATACGTTAACCGGAGGTATTTCCGTTTTTTCCAGTAAAGGATATACTAGGGTGAATGAAATAAAACCAGACTTAGTTGCTCCTGGAACAGAACTTACTGCCCCAACGAGTACGAATGGTTATGTAAATGTCTCAGGAACTGGGGCCGCCGCCGCAGTAAGTGCTGGTATTGTAGCACTTATATTTGAGTGGGCAATTACCAGAGGATTTTATACAGGAATCACAGGAGTGGAAATTAAGACCTTTTTAATTAGAGGAGCGGATAGAGAGCTATTATTAGATTATCCGAATAGAACCTGGGGATATGGTAAGGTTAATTTATATGGGGTATTTGAAAAGTTGATACTATAAATTCAATTTTTATAGTCATTTCAAAAATTAATTGTCTTATATAATGAAAGCTATATAGTAGATACATTGATCAAAATTGCAACTATATGATTGTTAAGAAGTAGAGGAAAAAGGTGTGTTGTATGGTAGATAAAATCATTAATGAGGAATACATGGATTTGATTATACCGAATGCTATCTTAGATAGTTATAGCTATGCTGTTAATAAGACAAATATTAACGCAAGATATACTCTTATCAATGTGCCAAAAAAAACTATTGATGTTTGTGAGCTTGGAGATATTTATAGTTTTGTACCAGCGATATATACTACGGAATCTACAGTAGCACTAGATGAAATTGGAGTGACAAAAGTCAGATATGAACCAGAATATGAACTTAATGGGACCGGCGCATTGATAGGAATCATTGATAGTGGGATAAACTATCTTCATCCTGCATTTCGTTATAATGATAATACAACCAAAATACAAGCAATATGGGATCAGACAATAAACGAGGGCGCTACATCTGGTAAAGATGCCGATTTCCCATATGGTACAATTTATTCGAAAGACAAAATAAATTATGCATTAAAACAATCAAATCCTCTTGCTGTAGTGCCAACGGATGATAAGCTAGGTCATGGAACAATGGTTGCAGGTATAGCAGTTGGAAGTGAAGATGAGGAGAATGAATTTTCAGGAGTGGCACCCTTAGCAGAATTATTAGTGGTGAAGTTAAAGCAAGCAAAAAAAATAATAAAAGATATTTTTTCAGTTCCTGATGATAAAATTTGTTTTCAGGAATCAGATATTATGATGGGGATCAGGTTCGTTTTAGAAAAAGCGAAAAAATTACAACGACCTTTGGTAATATGTATAGCACTTGGAACCAATCATGGCGGAGAATATGGTAGTGGTCCATTAACTAACTTCTTAGACCTAATTACTACATTTCCAGGGGTCTGTTCCATCATTTCAGGTGGTAACGAGGGAAACACAGGAAGACATTTTTTTAGTAAATTGACAGTCCAAAATAGTACCAAGGATATTCTTTTTCATGCAGGGGAGAAAGATAAGAACTTTTTGATTGAGATTTGGCCGCAGTTTTATCAGAATATATCTTTTGAATTAGTATCTCCATCAGGAGAAACAAAGACAAATATAAATATAACGATTGATTATAGAAACCTAGATATTTATAAATTTTATATGGGTGAGACTTATATTTGCATCAATGATGTTTTAGCCGAAGTAACGAGAGGAAGACAATTAATTTTAATACGATTTGTGAATATACAAAGTGGTTTATGGACGATTCGCTTTCATAGCCTCGATAAAATTAATTCAGCATTAAATGCCTTTTTGCCATCCGGAAATATTCTATCAGAGGATACATATTTTATTGATGCAGATTCTTTTACAACGATTACATCACCTGGAAATTCGACTGCCCCAATAACCATAACGTCCTACGATAGTGTTACCGGAAATATTTCAGCATTTTCTAGTAAAGGATATTCAAGAGCTAATGAAATAAAACCTGATTTAGTAGCACCTGGTGAAGATATTACTGCACCGTATCAAAACAATAGTTATGTAAGTATATCTGGTACTGGTGCAGCTGCAGCCATTGTTTCAGGTGTCATTGCACTCATTTATGAATGGTCAATAATAAAAGGAAATTTTACTAATTTAAGCGGAACAGAAATAAAGACACTATTGATTCAAGGTGCAAAAAGAGATCCAAACGTGGAATACCCAAATAAGACCTGGGGGTATGGTAAAGTCAACTTAGTTGGTTTTTTTGATAAGTTGACAAGATAGAACTTGAAAATTAACCGTAAATAACCAAGCGATAACAGGATACATATCATCAAAATTACAACTATTTGATTATTAAAAAGTAGAGGATTAAGGTGTGTTATATGGTTGATGAAATTATAAATGAGGATTACATGGATTTGATTATACCGGATGCTCTCTTAGAGAATTTTAAGTATGCTACCAATAAGTCATACATTACCGATAAATATACTCTTGTCAATGTGCCTAAAGAGACCATTGATGTTTGTAACCTGGGAGAGATATATACTTTTGTACCAAAGATTTTAACCACGGAATCAACAATAGTATTAGATGAAACAGGAGTGACAAAGTATAGATATGAACCGGAATATGAACTTTATGGGACCGGGGTATTGATAGGAATCATTGATAGTGGAATTAACTATCTTCATCCTGCATTTCGTCATAATGATAATACAACTAAAATACAGGCAATCTGGGATCAAACCTTAAACAAGGAAGCTACCTCCGGAAAAGATACTGAATTCTCATATGGTACGATTTATACAAAAGACGATATAAATTATGCATTAACACAACCTAACCCTCTTGCTATAGTGCCAACAGATGATGAGTTAGGCCATGGAACTATGATTGCAGGTATTGCAGTTGGCAGTGAAGATGAGGAGAATGAATTTTCAGGAGTAGCACCCTTATCAAAAATAGTTGTGGTTAAGTTAAAACAAGCAAAAAACATAATAAAGGATATTTTTTCAGTTCCCAATGATAAAATTTGTTATCAAGAGTCAGATATAATGAAGGGAATAAGGTTCGTTTTTGAAACTGCGAAAAGATTGGATCGACCATTAGTTATATGTATTGCACTAGGAACTAATCAAGGTGGAAATTATACTTTAGGACCTTTAACTGACTTCCTAGAATTTATAACATTATTTCCTGGGCTTTGTTCCGTTATTTCTGGTGGTAATGAGGGAAACACAGGAAGACATTTTTCTAGTAATTTAACTGCCCAAAATAGTATCATTGATATTCTTTTTCAGGTTGGAGAAAAAGATAAGAACTTTTTACTTGAGATTTGGCCACAATTTAATCAGAGAGTTTCTCTTGAATTAATATCTCCTTCAGGAGAAATAAAGACAAACATAACGCTGGATTTAATAAACATTTTAGAGCATAAATTTTATATGGGTAAGACTTTTATTTGTATTAATGATATCGTATCCGAAAGAAGGAGAGGAAATCAACTAATTTTGATACGGTTTGAAAATATGCAAAGTGGTTTATGGACCATCCGCTATAGTAACCTTGATAAATTCGATACGGAATTAAATGCCTTTTTTCCATCAGGAAATCTTTTATCGAATGATACATATTTTATTGATTCAGATTCTTTTACAACGATAACATCTCCTGGAAATTCGATAACACCTATAACTATAACATCCTATAATAGTATTGATGGCAATATTTCTGTATTTTCTAGTAAAGGGTATTCAAGAGATGGAGAAGTAAAACCTGATTTAGCAGCACCTGGAGAAAATATTACCGCACCGTTTCAAAACGATAGTTATGTGAATACGAATGGTACTGGTGCAGCTGCAGCCGTTGTTTCAGGTATTGTTGCACTTATTTTTGAATGGTCAATTACGAAAGGAAATTATACTAAATTAAGCGGAGCAGAAATTAAAACCCTCTTGATTCAAGGTGCACAGCGCGATCCAAATATGGAATACCCAAATAAGACCTGGGGGTATGGTAAAATTGACTTAGTTGGTTTCTTTGATAAGTTGACAATATAATATAGCTCCCCTCGATTATTGAAATATTTTTTGATTTCAATAATTATGATTTTGATTTCGAAACATAAGTATATCCTTATCAACTTTGGATAAACTAACGATAACAAAAATATTGTATTTGGGTTATGAAGAAAGAAGCGGTGCAGTATGAAGTCAAAAGTTGGCAAGGTGTTAAAAAATGTCACAGAAGATGTAGTAAAAGCTGGCGGTGTTGCAGCAAAGAATAGTGGCGAATTTATTGGTAAAGCAGGAGAAAAAATAGGTGTGCCAAAAGAAAAATGCGATCGCATCGAAAATGCTGCACATTCCTTTGGTAAGGATGTATATTATAACAGCCATAAAGCTGGTAAAAAGGTTGAGAAATTTACGAACGAAGTCATTGATAAGACAAAAGGTTTATACGAATCTATCACAAATAAAGATGAATAGTTTTTAATTAAATAAGAAATGAAAAGCGGGAGACTAAATCTTTTCATAAGAGATAAAAAATTCTTATGTAATGTTTAGTTTTCCCGTTTTTTGTGTTATAATGTGGACATAAAGATATGGCAATTCTTAAATTGTCCAAAATGATAAAGAATATTTCATATGATTCCATAATTAGTTAATCCAGTGAGGAGAATGAGAGTATGAAGATTGGTGCACTAGAGGCAGGCGGTACAAAGATGGTATGCGCTATCGGAGATGAGAATGGCAATATAATAGAACGAATCAGTATTCCAACAGAAACCCCTGAAATTACAATGCCTAAAATTATTGAATTTTTTAAGGCCGCTAAAGTTGAAGCAATCGGTGTTGGATGCTTTGGCCCAGTAGATCTAAATAGAGCTTCTGCTCAGTACGGTTATATTACTTCCACTCCGAAGTTATCTTGGAGAAACTTCGATATCTTAGGAAATTTGAAACGGGAACTTAATGTACCTATAGGTTTCGACACAGACGTTAATGCGTCTGCTTTAGGGGAAGCTACATATGGAATCACAAAAGGATTAGATGTAAGTATCTATATAACGATTGGAACTGGAGTAGGGGTTGGAGTCTTTATCAATGGACAATTACTACATGGAATGTTACATCCGGAAGCTGGTCATATCCTCTTAGAAAGACATAAAGAGGATACATTTGGTGGAAGTTGCCCTTATCATCAAAATTGTTTCGAAGGGCTGGCGTCAGGACCAGCAATCGGAAAACGTTATGGAAAGAGTGCAAATGAGTTAAGTGATTGCGATGAAGTATGGAAGCTAGAAGCTTACTATATAGCTCAGGCACTTTATAACTATACCTGTATGTTTTCTCCAAATAAGATAGTCTTAGGTGGAGGAGTAATGCATCAAAAACAACTTTATCCGCTTATCAGGGAAGAATTCAAGAAAATAATGAACGGTTATATTGATACTAAGGAAGTACGAGATCTAGAAAATTTTATAATTGCCCCAAGTTTAAATGATAACCAAGGTATCTTAGGATGTCTGGAATTAGCAAATAGAGAAATGCGTTTATTATTATAAATAAAGGTTAAAAGAGAGAATAGTATAAAAAGAATGTAATAAAATTTGATGTATAAGAATGTAGTAAAAAGGTTGATATAAAAAAATACAATTAAAAAGAATGGAATAAAAAAAGTTTTCATTTGGGTAAAATCATAATGAAACTTTTTTTATTTTCTTTTGGTCTAATGATATGTAGCTATAAATTTGAAGGGATAAGGAACAGACATATGTCGGCAAAAGAAACAAGAGAAGAACGGTGTGTTCAGGAATTGTTGATTTCAAATTACAAAAAGTATTATCGGGTTGCTTATAGTTATTGTTTTAATCCGAACGATGCCATGGACATCGTTCAGGAGAGTGCATACAAGGCAATAAAATATAGCAATTCTTTAAAACATATAGAGTATGCAGATACATGGATATGTAAGATTGTAATCAATACAGCAATAAAAATGATTAATAATAAAAAAAACGTAATATATGAACTTGATGAATCTATCCCTTACGAGGAAAATTTCGAACAAATTTATATGAAAGATTTAGTCTCGAGTTTAGAGGAACCAGAAAGAAGCATTGTAATGATGCGCTATTTTGAAGATTATAAACTAGAGGATATTAGTAAGGTACTTGATATGAATTTAAGTACGGTTAAGTCAAAATTATATCGCGGACTTCGTAAACTTAAAAAAGAATTGGAAAACAAAGAAGATAGGAGTAGTGTGAATGAATAACAATTTAGATGGAGCCCCCCTGACGGAAGATTTAACGAAATTAGAGGATAATCGTCACTTGCTTGCATTAAAAAAAGCATATCATCAAATAGAAGTTCCAATGGATGCGGTTGAAAGATTAAAAGATACCATTCACGAAGCAAATGCAAAGAAGAGAAGAAGAAGTTGGTTTCAAGGCAGTGTTACTATATTAGCTGCTGCATGTCTTTGTATCGTTTTTCTGTTAAATAGTAGTGCTACAATTGCACAAGCGATGAGTAGAATACCGGGTTTAGGAGGTTTATTTGAAGCAGTAACCTTCCGTCATTATGAAAATTCTACCGATGATTACTATGCGAAAGTGGACATACCAAAGATTGTCTATTATGGTATGGATGAATCAGAATCAATTACGGCGGTTAATCAAGAGATCAAAGGTTATGTCGAAAGATTAATAGCCAAATTTGAATCAGATATTAAAGTGGATGGAAGTATTCATCAAAGTATGGAAGTTACGTATCATGTAATATTAAATAATGATCATTGGTTTTCTCTTCGTATTGATGTGGTGGAGGCAATAGCTTCTAGTTATGAACATACACTTTTCTATCATATCGATAAATCAACTGGTGAAATGATTCAGCTTAAAGACATGTTTCTTGAATCCAGTGATTATACCAGTGTCATTAGCGAAGAAATAAAACGACAGATGAAAGAAAATATCAAAAATGGAACAGATGTGTATCTATTAGGTGATGATGATAATAACGTTGATGACTTTATGATAGATAAAAACCAAAGCTTTTACATCAACGATTCACAGGATATTGTAATTCATTTTGATGATTATGAAATTGCACCAGGTTCGGAAGGAAGTAAAGATTTCGTTATTTCGAAAGATGTAGTGAAAGATATTTTAAAATAAGTCGTGAAACGTAATTTAACCCATCAATGTAGTTGCGAATGGGTTACGAGTGAGTAGTAAATTACGAGAATCTTTTGAAACGGTCTATATATAATAGAGTTAAAAGGCAGTAAGCAAAGTTATAAGGTACTTTGCTTGCTGCCTTTTTATTCATGACAAGGAAAAGTTTGAGAAGCATAGCCTAAAACGTACTCATGACAAGGAAAAATTTGAGAAACATAGCTTAATTTATTCATGAATGTAAAGTATGCTAAGCGTACTTTTTCTTAATTTCTTCATAAAAGGTTTTCATAAAAAATTAAGAAAAATAGTAATAATTAACAAAATATGGTATAATGCTGTTAGATTGTTAGACATTATACCAGTATCTTGCAAAACGAATGCACGAAGACGGTACAAAGTGCTGTATACTATAGGGAATATTAAATCAATTTTAGGAGATGAGAAGAATAATTAAACGAAGGAAGATACCAATACGCTTAATCATTTGTGTAATATCAGTTTTATTTATGCTCACAGCAGCAATTACAACTATGCTAATTTTTAAAAATCAAATAGAGAATGTTGTTAGGCAAATGGATGTTCTTACTGCAAAAGAATATGATTCCTATTATGCCATGATTGTTGGAGACCAGTCATCTTCTTTCTGGAAGTCGGTTTATCAAAGTGCTAAGTCAGCTGGTGAGGAAGATAATACATTAGTAGAATTTATGGGAGACGAGCTAGCAAGTACATTTTCAAAAGAAGAACTTATGCAGATAGCAATAGCGTCCAAAGTTGATGGCATCTTTTTAGAAGCGGATGAAAGCGAAGCATTAACAACTCTGATTGATGAAGCAGTGATGCAAGGTATCCCGGTAATTACGGTATTAGGGGACAATACCGAAAGTAATCGACTTAGCTATGTTGGAGTAAATAATTATAATCTTGGAAAGATGTATGGTAAGCAAGTATTAGATATTGCTAATGGAGAGGAATGTAATGTCCTTGTATTAATGTCAAATAATACAGAGGACTGGGGACAAAACATACTATATGCTAGTATTTATGAGACATTGAAGACTGTAACAAATGCAGATAATTTTATTCATATGAGATCGATTAAGATAGAGGAAGAAAGCACTTTTGCAGCGGAAGAATCCATTCGAGATATCTTTGTAAAAGAAGGGAGTATACCGGATATACTGATTTGCCTGAATGAATTAAATACAACATGCGCTTATCAGGCAGTTGTAGATTACAACAAGGTGGGTGAAGTTAATATCTTAGGGTATTATGATTCGGATGTCATTATAAAAGCAGTAGAAAGAAATGTTATCTACTCTACAATAAAAGTGAATACGGAGCAAATCGGACGCTACCTAATCGAGGCTATGAAAGAATATCAGATGACTGGACATGCTAATGAATATTATACAGTAGATACCGCATTAATTACCTCAGATAATTTGAAAGAATTTACTTTAGGAGGGAAAGATGGGAAGAAAGAATGAGTTTGTTGGGATATCGTTACAGGTAAAGCTAATGTTAGCCTTTGCTGCGACGATTGTTCTGGTCTTTGGAATGAATGCATATATGTATGTGAATATCAACAATTTTATCAATCGATTGGATTCCATCTATGTTAGTAATATTAATTTGAATGAGTTGGAAGAGGAACTTACGAATGTTCAAACCAGTATGACTAAGTTTTTAAATACGAAGACAACAGATGCGATGGAAGAGTATTATAAACATGAGCAAAGTTACAGAAATGCAATCAAGTCATTAAAAGATGAGAAATCTTCTGATAAGTTAATACTCATGGAACGAAATATCAAGAAGATGTCAGAGCATTATCTATTGTTAACAAATCAAACCATAGAGGCTAAGCGTGGTCGAAATGTTGAGAAATATAAAGTTCGGTATGAGAATGCAACGGCATCCTATACCTATATTAGTACATATATTTATAGTTTAAATAATGGATTGTTTAAAAATAACTCGATGAATTACTTAGCTCTTTCTAATTCGATACGATCGTTAGAACGTTTGAGTACATTTCTAATCATGTCCATTGCTTCTGGTAATATCATTGTTATTCTAATCCTAACGCAAACGATTACCAGACCTCTGAAAATACTGGCTAAAACAGCGAACCAGGTTGCAGAGGGAAATTTTGATGTAGAAGTAGTTGAAGTCAGTAGTCATGATGAGGTAGGAGTTGTGACCAAAGCGTTTGATCAGATGGTGATAAGCATTCGTGATTATATCACTAGACTGAAAGAAAGCGTAGAGAATGAACGAAATTTAAAAGAGCGGGAGTTACGAATGGAATCACATCTAAAAGATGCTCAATTAAAATATCTTCAAGCTCAGATTAATCCACATTTTTTATTTAATACATTAAATGCTGGTGCTCAGCTTGCAATGTTTGAAGGTGCAGAATCCACCTGTGAATATGTTCAAAATGTGGCTGAATTCTTTCGTTATAGTATTAAGAAAAATCATGAGGTGGTAGCACTTCATGAGGAAATCGAACTGGTTGACCATTATATATATATTTTAAATGTGCGATTTTCTGGAGCAATCCATTATGAGAAACACATTGATGATAGATTGACTGAAATCACAGTTCCAAGTATGATTTTACAGCCTATTGTTGAGAATAGCTTCCAATATGGATTACGTGATATTGAATGGGAAGGGAAAATAGTACTGTCGGTATACTTAAATGAAGAAGAGGTTTGCGTCAGTATATTTGACAATGGTATTGGTATGGATGAAGAACAGGTGAAACAAATTAATACCAGAAAAACAAGAGAGAATGTGGGGGATAAGGACTCGAATGGCATTGGACTTAGTAATGTTATGGAGAGATTGTCGCTTTATTTTAACCAAAGTCAAATAGTAACTGTATCAAGCGAGGGGAAGAACTGTGGAACGGAGGTAACATTTCGCTTACCATGGAAGCAGGAGGAGAAACATGTATAAAATTATGCTAGCAGATGATGAGGGAATTGTAATTGAGTCATTAAAATATATTATCAAACATAATTTTGGAGATGAATGTACGGTAGAGTCTGCAAAGACTGGGCGGAATGCGATTGAGCTTTCGGAAATCTTTCGGCCAGAGATTGTCATCATGGATATTAAAATGCCTGGAATCAATGGTATTGAAGCAATGAGAGAGATTAAGAAATATTTTCCGGGCATGATATTTATTGTAATGAGTGCATATGATAAATTTGACTATGCAAAAGAGGCAATTAATCTTGGCGTTTTAGAATATTTACATAAACCTGTGAGCAAAGAACGAATTGTCGAAGTTTTGCGAAGGGCTATGCAACTCATTGATATGGAACGAAAGAAACGTAGTAATGAATTAATAGTTCGTGAAAAGATGGAAGCGGTCATACCTATCCTTGAAAATGGATTTATTTATACCCTTTTATTACAAGAGTTTGAAAGAGAAGATGTTGCTAATTTTAAGAACTTACTTGAAATTCCTTATGATTATGGTTATATGATGGTTCTGGATTGTGGAGAAGAGCAGATTGGTTCTCAAATGACGAATGCCATAGGAACCAGTGTTAGTATTCAAAATCATTACAAAGAAATTAGAGAATATATCCGTAGTGTTATTGAATTAGGGGTTGTGGGGCCCGTTATGGCGAATAAAGTAGTGATATTCATACCATATGAAAATATGATTATGGATTATGAAGAGCGAATTCGAGTAATTGAACAAGCAAGAGTTCTAATTCGCCAGTTAAAAAGCCACATGGATATCCGTATTCGAATTGGAATTGGTTCTGTCTATTTTGTGTCCGATGCAGTAAAGTCTTATAGCGAGGCCCTTAAATCATTGCTTGAAACGACAGGTTCCATAGCCCATGTGGACGATTTACCATTAACTTGTGTCTATGAAGAGGATTACCCAATTATTATAGAAAAAACAATCTTTGAAGCGATACAAAAAGGTGATGTAAAACTTGCAGTTACCTCTACCCATCAATTTTTTGAATGGATGGTAAAGACATATCCAGATTGTATGACAGATATTAAATTAAAGGTTATTGAATTTGTGTTATGGGCAGAGCATATTGCCTATGAGAATGGTGGAATGATTTATGAATTTCGTTCCAGAAGAGACTACTTACCAACCATTGTTGAAATTGAGCAATACGATGCACTTCGTCTTTGGTTTGCAGAACGTATTGAGATTGCCTGTCGGAATGTGGAGAATAAGAAAAAAGTAACTTCGATTAGTACCGTAGAGAAGGCAAAACTATACATAAGGGATAATTATCAGAAAGATTTGTCATTAGAAGAAGTATCTAGGCAAGTGGATATTAGCCCATATTATTTTAGTAAGGTGTTTAAAGAAGAAACAGGAACTAATTTTATTGATTATCTTACGGAACTTCGGATGTCAGTCGCGAAGCAATTACTTCTTGAGTCAGAACGAAGTATGAAAGAGATCGGTATTATGGTGGGGTATAGTGATCCAAATTATTTTAGCAGGTCATTTAAGAAGAATATTGGTATCACACCAACAGAGTATAAAGAGGGAGGGGGAGCGTGAAGAAAAGTATTGCATTACTATTCTTAAGTTTTATTCTCCTATTCTCTGGATGTAACAAAGGTCATCGAGAAATTGAGGAAACAAAGAAGGAGGAACCCAAAAAAATACAAATTGGAATGAGCTTTGACTCCTTTGTGATTGAAAGATGGCAGAGAGATCGTGATATATTTGTTGCAACTGCCAATGACCTAGGTGCAGAAGTCAATGTTCAAAATGCCAGTGGGGATGTGAATGAACAGGTACGGCAAATAGAATACTTCATTGAAAAACAAGTGGATGCGATTGTAATCATTGGAATTGATTCCGAGAAACTTTCCACAGTTGTAAAAAAAGCAAAGGAAAAAGGAATTAAAATCATTGCATATGATAGGCTGATTATGAATGCAGATGTAGATCTCTATATTTCCTTTGATAATGAAGCTGTTGGGAAGATGATGGCGTCAGCATTTGTCGAGAACGGGCTAACGAAAGGGAAAGTACTTATGTTTTGCGGCCCAATGACTGACAATAATGTTTCAATGATTGAAAAAGGATTCCAAAGTGTCATCAAGGAACATGATATTGAGATTCTAGACATACTTCATGCGGATAATTGGAGAGCAGAGGAAACTAGAAAGTATGTAAATGAACATATCGATGTAGTAAAAGAAGCAGATGCCATTATGTGTGGTAATGATGGTCTTGCAGGACAAACGATTTACGATTTGGCAGAACTTAGATTAGCAGGTAAGGTCATGGTAGTCGGACAAGATGCAGATCTTGAGGCATGTCAAAGGATAGTAGAGGGAACGCAGTTAATGACTGTTTATAAGCCAGTTGCAAAACTTGCTCAAGCGGCTGCAGAGGATACGATTAAACTAGTACTAGGCGAAGAGCTAGGCGCTACCTCTGAGATTAATGATGGAAGTTACGATGTTCCTTATATTGCTCTTGAAACAATTGCTGTTACTGCAAAGAATTTAGAGGAAGTAATCATAAATAGCGGATTTCATCTAAAGGAGGATGTATATCTGAATGTTCCAGAAGAAATGCCAAAATAAGTACTTAATAACCTAGAATATTTTAAGCAAGAAAAAAATAATCACAAAAAAGTACTAAAGGTTCTTTATAGAGTGCAGCGAATCGTAAAAATATGCTGATGGTCGCAATCAAGTCCTAGTATGCCTATGATATAGTAAAAGTATGAAAAAGGTAAAACTTTTTCATGATATTAAAATTGGTAGGAGGAATAAGGATGAAAAGAATGTTATGTTTACTTTTAAGTCTCATGATGGTTGTCTCACTTGCAGGTTGTGGTTCAAAGGCGACATCCGGAAAAGGATCTGACAAATTAGTTGGTGTTGCAATGCCAACAAAAGATTTGCAACGTTGGAATCAAGATGGCTCCAATATGGAAAAGCAATTAAAGGATGCTGGTTATGAAGTTGATTTACAATACGCAAGTAATGACGTCCAGACTCAGGTATCTCAGATAGAGAATATGATATCAAATGGCTGTAAGTTATTAGTTATTGCTTCGATTGAAGGAGATTCTTTAGGTACCGTACTTGCACAGGCAAAGAAGAAAGGTATCTCAGTTATTGCTTACGACCGTTTAATCATGAATTCTGACGCAGTTTCGTACTATGCAACTTTTGATAATTATATGGTTGGTACAAAGCAAGGAGAGTACATAAAAGAAAAATTAAATCTTGAAACAGCAAAAGGCCCATTCAATCTTGAGATTTTTACTGGTGATCCAGGTGATAATAATGCAAGATTCTTCTACGGCGGAGCTATGGATGTATTGAAACCATATGTTGATGGCGGTGTTCTTGTTGTAAAATCAGGTTCTGTTGCTTTTGAAAAAGTTGCTACTGCAGGCTGGAGTACTGAGACTGCACAAAATAGAATGGATGCAATTATCGCTTCCTATTATGCAGATGGTACGAAACTAGATGCAGTTCTTTGCTCAAACGATTCAACAGCACTTGGTGTAACCAATGCATTAACAGCTTCCTATAAAGGAGAATGGCCAATCGTTACTGGACAGGATTGTGATATTGCAAACGTTAAAAATATGCTTGATGGAAAACAGTCCATGTCAATCTTTAAAGATACTCGTACTTTAGCATCTCAGGTTGTTAAGATGGTAGATGCAATTATGAAGGGTGGAGAAGCTCCTGTCAATGATACTAAGAGTTATGATAATGGAAATGGTATCGTACCTTCCTATCTATGTGAACCAGTATTTGCAGACGCTACGAACTATAAAGAATTGCTAATTGACTCCGGTTACTATACAGAAGATCAGTTGAAATAAAGATAGATAAGTCAAAGTACTTGTCAGGACAGCAATAAATTTCGAAACGGTTGGAGTTAAGCTACTAAGGGAAGAAAGAGCTTATCCCCAACCGTTTTATCAATATTTCGTAGTTTTTCATGTAATCTTTCTATAGTTAACACACTGATTTAAAGGAGAGGAAAAGCTTGGAAAACATAATATTAGAGATGAGGAACATAACCAAAACATTTCCCGGAGTTAAGGCATTAGATAATGTTAACTTAAAAGTAAAAGAGGGAGAGATACATGCACTTGTAGGTGAGAACGGTGCTGGAAAATCGACCTTAATGAATGTACTTAGCGGTATCTACCCATATGGATCGTACGAGGGAGAAATTATATATCAAGGAGAGTTATGTAAATTCTCAAAAATAAAAGACAGTGAAGAAAAAGGAATTATTATTATTCATCAGGAATTAGCTCTCGTTCCTTATATGAGTATTGCGGAGAATATGTTTCTTGGCAATGAACGAGGAAAACCATACGCAATCAACTGGAACGATACTTATGGTTATGCAGATGAATTGCTTAAAATTGTAGGATTAAAGGAATCCTCAAGAACCCTAATAAAAGATATCGGAATTGGAAAACAACAATTAGTTGAGATAGCCAAAGCACTTTCAAAAAAAGCGAAACTATTAATCTTAGATGAACCGACCTCATCATTAAATGAATCGGAATCAAAGAGTTTGCTTGATTTATTATTATCTTTTAAAAAAGAAGGAATGACATCAATCATTATCTCTCATAAGTTAAATGAGATTTCTTATGTTGCAGATAGGATTACGATACTTAGAGATGGTTCAACTATTGAAACACTAGATAAATCAAAGGATGATATTTCGGAAGAGCGAATTATTAAAGGTATGGTAGGCCGTGACATGACGGTACGTTTTCCAAAACGTGACTCGCTAATTTCAAATGAAAATGTTCTAGAAATCAATGACTTTACAGTTCACCATCCAATGACTCCGGAACGTAAAGTAGTAGACCATGTTAGTCTAACTTTAAAAAAAGGAGAGGTAGTAGGTATTGCTGGACTTATGGGTGCCGGTAGAACAGAACTCGCTATGGGGCTGTTTGGAAAAGCTTATGGTAGAAATATATCAGGAGAAGTTAAGATTAACGGAAAAGAAGTAACACTTCGTAAGGTAAAAGATGCGATTGAGAACAGGCTTGCTTATGTAACGGAAGATAGAAAAGGAAATGGGTTAATACTAAGCAAATCGATTGCCATGAATACTACGTTATCAAGCTTAAAAAAAGTTAGCTACAAAGGAGTATTAGATCGGGACAAGGAATATGAGGTGGCAAGTAATTATAAAGAAAAGTTAAAAACAAAGTGTCCAACAGTTTGGCAAAATGTAGGAAACTTAAGTGGTGGAAACCAGCAAAAGGTATTACTTGCAAAATGGATGTTTGCAAATCCAGATATCTTAATTCTTGATGAACCTACCAGAGGAATAGATGTAGGTGCAAAGTATGAAATTTATTGTATTATTAATGAATTAGTTGCAGAAGGAAAATCCGTCATATTAATCTCATCTGAATTACCAGAAATACTTGGAATGAGTGATCGAATTTATGTCATGTGTGATGGTAAGATGGTTGGAGAACTAGGAAAAGAAGAAGCAACCTCTGAGACAATTATGTCATTGATTCTGAAAGCTAGCAATAAAGGAGCGTGAGATATGGATAAAGAAAAAGTAATGAATTTTACTAAAAAATATACAATGATCATTGCATTAGTTTTGGTTACTATGTTCTTTTTCATAAAAACAGGAGGTAAAGTCCTCTGGCCACAAAATGTGAGTAACTTGGTTTCTCAGAATGCCTATGTATTTGTCTTAGCTTCCGGTATGCTGTTTTGTATCTTAACTGGCGGAAATATTGATTTATCCATTGGCTCCGTAGTTTGTTTTGTGGGATCCATCGGTGCCACGATGATGGAGACTAAAGGATTAAATTTTGTTGTATCAATCATCATTATGATAAGTTTCGGATTATTAATAGGAGCATGGCAGGGATTTTGGATTGCATATGTAAGAATCCCCCCATTTATCGTAACTTTGGCTGGTATGCTAGTATTTCGAGGGTTATCAAATATCGTATTGCAGGGACTTACCGTACCACTTACGAATCAGACTTATATAAAGTTATTTGGTGGTGGTGCAGAATGTTATGTCCCAGATATTTTTGGTATGAAGGGTTTTAACTTAACTTGTATGCTATTTGGTATTCTTATATGTATTATTTATATTTTATTACAATGCAAAAGCCGTATAAACAAAACGAGAAAGGGCTATGAGACAGAACCACTACATACAATGCTACTCAAAGTAATAGTAATCTGCTTGACTATCTTAGCATTTTTCTTCCGTCTTTCTCAATATGAAGGTATTCCAACCGCTTTAATTTGGGTACTAATTGTTGTTCTAGTATATGGTTATATTTCATCAAAAACAACCGTGGGTCGTCACTTTTACGCTGTTGGTGGTAATGAAAAGGCAACAAGACTTTCTGGCATTAATACAAATCGTGTCTATTTTCTCGCCTATTTAAATATGGGATTTTTATCAGCGATTGCTGGTATGTTAACGATTGCAAGATTGACCTCAGCACAACCAACCTATGGAGCGAACTATGAGATGGATGCGATAGGTGCCTGCTTTATTGGAGGGGCTAGTGCTTATGGTGGTATTGGTACGATTCCTGGAGTAATTGTCGGAGCGGTATTAATGGGTGTGATAAATCTAGGCATGAGTATTATGAGCGTAGATGCAAACTATCAAAAGGTTGTAAAAGGCTTAGTGCTACTTGCAGCAGTAATATTCGATGTTGTTTCAAAGCGTAGCGAGAGAAAAGCTTAAATTAAAATTGATAGAGATTTAAACGAAGAGTCTAACATACTAGACTCTTCGTTTTTCACCTCTTACTTCCACTTTTTATAAAGGAAGTATTGACCTATATTAAGTCCTTATTTCTAAAGGAATTAATAATGAAATTCCAATTAGGACAGTGTAGGATTGACTATAGAGCCAACTTATGCTATTGTTTTTAAATGCGAAATTAGAATAGAAAAAAATGAGGGAGAAGACAGAACTTCCTCATTTTTATGTTAGGATTAGGCTTGGCCTAAGGATGAGAGGAGTAACAATGAGTTCAAATAGTAATATACCCCAGATGAAGGAGAATTTAACAAAACTGGTAAATGGGAAAAAAGAAGTAACACTCTCAGAGTGTCTTTCCTATAGTACCCGCGATGAATTGGTGCAGATTGCAGCAGAAAATGGCTATGCATTGAAGAAAAGCTTACGCAAACAAGAAATGATCGATGTTTTAGTAAGTGAAATTACCAAAGCGTTTTCCGCCATGTTAGATGGTATGATTATGGCTCAATTCGAATCAATCATTTTTGCATTACGGTCTCACCAATCTAAGATTATGCCTTCGGATAATTTATACTACTTAACAAATCGTGGTTTTGTTTATTGGATGGCAGCAGGTAGTAAAAGTGAGGAAGCGCCAACTTTATTATTTCCAAGTGAGTTAATACAATTAGCTCTTGCTTCATTTACAGAAGAGGGAATGTCTGAGGTAACTGAGCGTGAAACAATTTATCTAATGCTTCAGGCGATGTGTAATCTATATGGGACATTTCCTGTTAAGCTATTACATGAGCTTTATCAAAAGTATAATGATAATACGAAAATGAATGAGAACGTTCTGGCAAAGGTACTTGAACCTTCCCTAGATCGCTTTCAGGAATTTTATCAGATGAATGATTATATTGTGCCTGAATTCTTGGTGGAGGAAGAGGCATATCAAACTATTTTAAGTCAGTCGGAAGGTATGGAGTATTACATACCGACATTTGAGGAACTGCTTTATTATGCTAGTCATGAAGTAGATGAGGAATGTGAACAATACAAAGATGTCTATTCCTTTTTCCAAACAAAGACTAAGGATAGCAATACACTTGATAAGCTCATGAAGGGATTGGGATGTCTTTGTGTACAAGATGCTATGCCTAGCTATATGATGAGTGAAGTAAATAATGCGGGTGTTATTTTTGAAGATATTGAGGAAGCAAATCAATTGCTCTGCTTATTGACTGATTTATCAAATCATACAATTAAGTGGGTATATAAAGGAAATACTCCAGTTGCAGTTGGCAAATTAAATGCTTATCCAAACCCTCTTACTAAGAAGAATGAACCAGTCGTTAAGGATGAACCTAAAGTATATCCAAACGACCCATGTCCTTGTGGAAGTGGGAAAAAATATAAGAAATGCTGTGCAAGATAACATAGGATCTAAAAAATGCTGTGCAAGATAAAATAGAATCTAAAAAATGGTGTATTGAGATAAAATAGAATCATAAAAGATTCTGTGTAAGATAACATAGACCTAAAAATTGCTGTAAAACAAAGATCCTAAAAAGAGGAGTACCGAAAGAGGAGTCAACCATCTTTCGGTACTTTTTATATTATGAAGATTTAGCAAAGTTTAATATAAAGTTAAAAATAATGGTTAAAAATAATTATTGCTAACCAAGATATTTTATCATATTAGCTTTTAATTTTCTACCTTATTTTGTAATATTTTAGTTTCTATATGGAAATATTATATCTTTTGGTATAAGTTTACTTGTGAAGCAAATAACGTTGTCTATTCTTAGTTGCTGTTGTCTACGGATGGGGTTTTATTTGAGATACATTTATGGTGATTAAATATCGTCCGTGCACGATACAAAATAGATTACATAGTATATTATGAATAAAATTTAGACTGTATAGATTTGTGCATATTCTAAGATGCGCAAGAATGCATAGTTCTGGAGATAAGAGTGGAAAATAATCACTAAGCAGTTTGTGTTTACGATTAACACGAACTAAAAATGCGCAAAGTCTGTGCAGAAATGAGGTTAACTATGATAGGAAAACTAAAACATTATTTTGCCTGTGGAAATACTGCGAGAGGCTTTCAAAACTTTTTTGAATCAAACTTAGCAGATTTAAAAAAGGTTTATATATTAAAGGGTGGCCCTGGAACAGGAAAATCTACCTTGATGAAACGAATTGGAACTCAATATTTAAAAGAAGGATATGATATTGAATATATTCATTGTTCCTCGGATCCAGATTCTCTTGATGGAATGATCGTTCGTTCTCTTTCTTTTGGAATTGTAGATGGAACGGCTCCACATGTAATAGAGCCAACGGTTCCAGGTGCTGTGGAGGAGTATGTGAATTTAGGAGTTGCTTGGGATACTCAACTTTTAAAAAGAGCAACTCGTAATATTAAGGATATAAAGGAACAGATTACAGAGTGCTATAATAATGCATATGAGAGATTCCATAAAGCTTTAGAGATTCACGATGAATGGGAGAAGATTTATATTCAAAATATGGATTTTGGAAAAGCAGAAGAAATGGGTGATTACTTATTAGAACAAATATTTTCTTCTGTGGAATCCAAGGAGAAGGGTAAAATCTATCATCGATTTTTGGGCGGTTCTACCCCTTATGGAGCAATGGATTATGTGGAAAATTTGACGGAAGGGTTAAATACCAGATATTTTATTAAGGGTCGTCCAGGCTCAGGGAAATCTACAATGTTAAAAAAGCTTCTAAAAAAAGCAGAGGAATTAGGACTTACCACGGAAGTTTATCACTGTGGATTTGACCCAGATAGTTTAGATATGCTCATTTTCCCGGAACTTAGCCTGTGTATTTTTGATAGTACAGCGCCTCATGAGTACTTTCCAGCGGATGATCATGACATCATTATTGACATGTATGAAGATTGCATTAAGCCAGAGACAGATGAAAACAATGCGGAGGCGTTGGAAGATATTAAGAAAAGATATAAAGCGATGATAGATGAGGGAATATATTATTTGGCGAAAGCAAAAGCTTTGCATGATGAGTTAGAGCAATATTATGTTCGTGCAACCGACTATGAGGTAGTAGATGCCATTGTAGGAGATTTAATTGAAAATATAGAAGATCATATAGAGGAAGAAAACAACAAGTAAAAGTAGGCTTCTTGAATTTTTATTTGTTAAAAAGCACGTATTGCAATCTTTTTCTTGCATGAATCATAGGCTACGCAATTATGGAACCGCCCTATAAAAATGATAGGGGCGGTTCTTAATTAGCTGTAGCCATATTTTTGTTGAATTATCATTAAAAGTTATTTATGATAATGATAGAGAAGGGGTGTGGTAATTTGAAAACAGTGATTGGTGCGAAAATTAGAATGGAGCGCCTTAAATTAAATTATTCGCAAGAAGGATTATGTAAGGGGATCTGTACTGTTTCTTATCTATCAAAGATAGAACAAGGACAAGTTGAAGCAGGAGAGAATATAATTCAGTTACTATTTCAGAAGCTTCATATTAACTTTCATATGGACGAAGAGTTTGTAAAAGAAGCTAGTCAATTGATTGATAATCTTTATGATGAGCTTTACTCTTTTGAAGACATGACACTATTATTAAAGGAGTTGAATGAGAGAAAAGAGGAGTATTTAAATAGCCCATATTTACTTGATACTCTATTATTTCTCGAGTCGGACTCACAACAACAAGGAGAAGAATTAAATCCCTACGCTTCGTGTATGGAACAAAGACAATACGAAATTTACCTTTATATACAGTGTTTACAAGGGATTGATAAGTCTCAGGAATTATTGCACCTTAATCCAAATGCATACTATACGACGCATTTAGGGATCATGCGGTGCCAAAGAGGTCAATTTGTAGAGGCACTAGAATTATTAATAAGAGGTTGTGAATTATGCGCAAAAGAAGGTTATGTGAAAGGAATGTTACATGCACAGACCTTCTTAGGCAATAGCTATTCAGGATTAAATAATAATGAATTAATGTTTCGTAGTTATAAAGTAGCTGCCCGTATCGCAAAATCACTGAAAGAAGTGAAAATTATTAGTGAAATAAATTACAATATTGGTTCGTCTTTGTTAGAGTGGAATCAGGTGCAGCAAGCAAAAGATTACCTAGAGAAGTGTACTTATAGAAGTGTTTTGTTTTATCAGAAATATGCGATTTGTCTTGAAAAATTAGGAGATTACGAGCAAGCGAAGAAGACATTACAAGAAGGTTTTCTGAAGCTTCAACAAGCAATAGAGGAGTCAATAGAGGAGTCAAAAGAGGAGTCAAAGGAGGAGTCAAAAGAGGAATCAAAAGTGGAATTAAAAGAGGAATCAAAAGGGGAATTAAAAGAAGAATTAATAGAGGAATCAAATAAAGAATCAAATAAGGAATTAAAAGAGGAATTAAAAGAGGAAGCGGATGCAGAATCAATAGAGAAAGCAAAAGAGGTATTGCAAGCTTGGCTGAAGATGTATGAAGTAGTGGATTATCGGTTAACTCACAAAGATTATATCAATGAAGCGGAGTATGAAGAAAAATTATATGACTGTATGACATACTTAAAAGGGTTGTTACCAATTGGTTATGTAAAGTTTCATATTCCATATTATATTGAAGTGTTAGAAAAGAAACGCAGGTATAAGGATATTTATAGGATTTTAAAAGAATTTTCCTAAAATATAATAAAATATATGATTAAGACGGTTGCATGAGTAGTAATTTTCTCAAATATACCGTCTTTTACTTATTTAAAATATTCGGTATACTTACATTAGCGTGATTATGAAAAAATATAGTCCTAACTAGAATTTACACCCAAAGTTAGCGGGCTATGGAAAGGCATGGTTATTAATTTGAATACTAAAAAATCTACCTTATGGACTCCTAATTTTACAATTATTACATTAGGAACCATCATCAGTGCAATTGGAGGAGTGGCAGTTAATTTTTCCTTTTCCTTTGTCGTTTTAGACAATACTCAAAGTACATTATTAGCAGGAATATTTCTTGCAATATCAATGATACCAGGTACTCTTCTCCCGATTTTAATATCTCCTTATCTAGACCATTTTAAAAGAAAACCAATTATTGTTGGAATTGATGCATTTAATGGAATTTTATATTTGGCTTTTGGCGTTTATTTGATGGTTAATAAATATAATTTTCTTAGCTTTACGTTATTTTCTTTAGTGACAGGGTCTACTGGAACAATTTATCAATTGGCTTATACAAGCTTCTATCCAAACCTAATTCCTGAAGGGTATGCACAGAAGGGATATACAGTTTCCAGTATGATTTATCCTACTGTTATGATAGTTATGAATCCAGTTGCAAGTTTACTATACAAAAATTTTGGTATGGGTTGGGTTTGCATGATAGAAGGTGTTTTATTATTATGTGCTTCCCTAATGGAGACTCAGATAAAAGTAAAAGAAATGGTTTCTCATAAAGGTCATTTTTCTTTAAAAGAATACTGTAAGGATTTATCGGAGGGAATCCGTTATCTAAAAAAAGAAAAGGGTTTACAAAGAATTTATTCGTATATGCCAATTACTCAAGGAATCAGTCAAGGTAGCGGTAACTTGATTAAGGCATATTTTATGACGACGCCAGGTCTTGGGATAACTCTGTATTCCATTTTTACGATTGCAGAATTTATTGGAAGAACGATAGGAGGCATTATTCACTATCGAGTAGAGATCAAAGCGCAGAAGAGGTTTCGCTTTGCATTTCTTGTCTATCAGATGTATAGCTTTATGGATATGATTTTATTATGGATTGGTTATCCATTTATGCTATTGAATCGTTCGATCTGCGGATTTCTTGGAATTAATAGTGCTACATTACGTGAAAGCAGTGTTCAAAATTACATACCAGATGATAAGAGAGCGAAACTTAATGCAGTATTTCAAGCTACATTCTCACTTTCAGGAATGCTTTTTAGTGTTATTATCGGTGGATTAGGAGAGATTGTGAGCTACCGAATGGCGATTGTTATTATGTCGCTCATCAATATGTCGCTATGTTATTTCATTATGTATCGTGGTAGAGAAAAGGTAAAAGAAATATATAATCATATTTATTAAGTTAATTTGTAAAATAAGAAAGTTGAAATATAAATAATAGAGTTGGGATATCAAAAAAAGTTTCCAAATAACTCTCGGATAAGTCTACACATTTATCTATAAGAAATTTATTTTATTTATGACAGAAAAAGTTTGTGAAAAGCGAACTTTTTCTTGTTTTTGAGATTACTTTTAAAAACTATATAATACATAATGTTTCTAGATTTGCTTATACTTCTATAATAGAATTGATTGATTTTTTTATAGTATGAGGAGGCAAAATGAAAAGAAAGAAATGTTCTTGTACAGAAATTGCAGCATTTTTAACGATTACAACAGTGACTGCTCTTTGTACAAAAAAATGTTTTAATAAAAATCGAAAAAACACTATGAAACGGTATTTTGATCTTAAAGATACGTTAGATACGGATCGAGATGTTTATTTTGTTGGAGGCGGTTTGGGGTCTTTAGCAGCTGCAGCGTATCTGATTAGAGATTGTAGGATGAGTGGCAATCGTATTCATGTTATAGAAGCCCTTCCTATACTTGGAGGAAGTAATGACGGAGCAGGAGATGACCATTCCGGCTTTATTTGTCGAGGTGGTCGTATGTTAAATGAAGAAACTTACGAGAACTTCTGGGAGCTATTTCAAAGTATACCGTCGATTGAAATGCCAGGAAGAAGTGTAACAGAAGAGATATTAAATTTCGATCATTTACACCCAACCCATGCTCAGGCAAGATTAATTAATAAAGATGGAAAAATTTTAGATGTTCATAGTATGGGATTTAATACAAAAGATCGACTCCTATTAGGAAAACTAATGCTTATGCCAGAAGCAAAGCTTGATGATATGACGATTGAAGAATGGTTTAAGAACAGCAAGCACTTTTTTACTACAAATTTCTGGTACATGTGGCAAACAACATTTGCATTTCAAAGGTGGTCAAGCTTGTTAGAATTCAAGCGATATATGGAACGAATGATTTTTGAATTCTCTAGAATTGAAACGTTAGAAGGTGTTACAAGAACTAGGTTTAATCAATATGAATCTGTCATTTTACCACTAAAGACCTATCTAGAAAAACATGGTGTAGATTTTAGTATGAATGCGGCTGTTGAGGATATTGATTTTGCAGAAGGAGAAAAGATAACAGCAACTAAAATTCATACTCGTAGAGATGGAATAAAGGAAGCGATTACTTTAAAATCGACAGACCTCTGTATTATGACCAATGGTTGCATGTCAGATAATTCAACTAATGGTGGGCTTCATACACCAGCAAAGGTAGATTTTTCTGCTGCACTATCTGGGAAACTTTGGGCTCGTGTCGCTAGTAAAAAGCCTGGACTTGGTAATCCAGAACCTTTCTTTGACCATCCATATGAGACAAATTGGGAGAGCTTTACGGTAACATTAAAAGGAAATATCCTTTTAAGAAAAATAGAGCAGTTCTCCGGAAATATACCTGGTAGTGGTGCTCTTATGACGCTTAAAGATTCCAGTTGGTTAATGAGTATCGTAGTTGCTGCACAGCCACATTTTAAAAACCAACCAATGGATACTACAATCTTTTGGGGCTATGGCTTGTATACTGACCACATTGGCGATTATGTAAAGAAGCCTATGAGAGAATGTACTGGAGAAGAAATCTTAATCGAGTTGCTGCATCATCTTCATTTTGAAAAGGATGAACAACGTATTCTTAAGGATGTTATTAATGTGATACCTAGCATGATGCCATATATAGATGCTCAGTTCCAACCAAGAAAAATGAAGGACAGACCTTATGTAGTACCAAAGAACTCCACTAACTTCGCTATGATAAGCCAGTTTGTTGAGATTCCAGAGGACATGGTCTTTACGGAAGAGTATTCTGTTCGTGCAGCACGCATTGCAGTCTATACCTTAATGAAATACAAAGAAAAGAAAATTTGTCCAGTTACACCATATAAAAAACAACCTAAGGTATTGTTAAAAGCGATAAAAACTGCATATCGTTAGTTATGAAATAAATTATAAGATAGATGCGAAATAAATTATAAGATAGATGCGAAATAAATTATAAGATAGATGCGAAATAAATCTTAAAAATAATGTTTATGATATCATAAAATAAAATAGAATTATTTCATGAAAAGTGATGTGAGTGAATTCGTAAAATGAGTATGGATAATTTCATAAAACAGATATAAATTAAGCAAGAAAAAGTTCCCTAATTTTCTTTGTCATGAATCAAAAAAGCAGATGGCATGAGTTGTTAATATACAATTCATGCCATCTGCTTTTTTATGAAAAATATCTGATTTATGATAACTTCAACTATGAATTAATCTCTTGTATATTCGCATTTTTACAACGAGCATTCAAATGTTTGTTAAATACTTTAAGAAATACAGTTGTTGTTACAATAGCACAAATCGTATCACTTAGCGGCTCTGCATAGAATGCGCTTTTTGCTGTAAATAATGAGGTTAATAATAGCATGTATACTACATACGAGCTTTTACGGAATAAGGATAAGGCTAGAGCAGTTTTTGTACGTCCCAAAGCTGTTAGACCATCGATCAGTGCATATTGAAAAGAAAGAGGGATGACACCAAGTGTAAATGCTTTAATACCCCAAACAGATAGATGAGTTAAGGAAGTATCCGTGGTAAAGATTCTTACAAAGTACTGCGGAACACTACGGGAAACTAGAAACATAAATGAAGTAAATGCAAGGCATAACATCAATATGATACGTTCTGCTTGTTTGATACGATCAGCACGTGCAGCTCCGTAATTATAAGAGATAATAGCTTGTGTTCCACCAGTTATTCCAACCAAAGGGCCTGTGATTAATAACATATAACTTTGTACAATAGTAGCGGCTGATATTAATAAATCACCTTCGCTAGGACCACCGGAATACTGTAATACAGCATTCATAATAATGATAATAATACTATCCGATGCTAATATAAGAAATGGTGATAAACCAATGGAAATTATCTTCTTCATGATTGCTTTGGAGTATCCACCAAAGGTTATGCGTATAGGTACTTGCTTACGGAATAGAAAAATTAATGCAAATAGACAAGAAAACATCTGCGCAATGACAGTAGCAATCGCAGCCCCAGCAACCCCCATATGAAATCCGAAGACGAAGACGGAATCCAGTATAATATTGCTAATAGCGCCGATTATAACGGTTGTCATACTAACCATCGAGTAACCCTGACATGTGATAAAATAATTCAGGCCAATACTTAGTAAAGCAAAAAAGGTTCCAGCGGTATAGATTGTCATATAAGTATTAGCATAAGGGAATGTTACATCACTTGCTCCGAATTGATAGAGAAGGAAATCTTTAGAAAGTAAAAAAATCAGAGTTAAAGTTCCAGAGAGAATAAGTAACATTAAGAAACTATTCGCTAATATTTGCTCAGCTTCCTTCTTTTTTTGTTCTCCCATTTTCATAGCCATCAAAATGGACCCACCTAATCCAACCAAAGTACCAAAGGAGGAGAGTAAGGTTACGATTGGACCACATACCCCAACACCTGCTAATGCTATGTCGCCGATTTCAGGGATATTTCCAATATACATTCGGTCAACAATACTATAGAGCACATTAACTAACTGGGCAATCATCGTAGGGATTGCAAGCCTAAAAACCAATGAGGAAATATTATCTTTCCCCAAATCATTTGTCTTTTTCATAGATAAGATTCTTCCTTTATTCATGACAAGGAAAAGTTCGCGAATCGTACTTTTTCTTGTTTGTATGTTATAGATGCAATTACAAAGGTTTTTTAATCACACCAAAGTAATATAGTAGCATAAAATAGTAGATTATCAAGTAAAAAATAGAAAATTCTCTTAGGTAAATAATAACTTTATGAAATATTATAAAAATATTAAAAAATTTGTTATAAAATCTATAAGTAATATAACCTTTCCTCTCATATCTAATGCTTAGATATTTTTCGTAAACATATAGTATAAAAAAGATTGATATTTTGGAGGAATCCATGAAAAGGAAAGAATCAACAAAGACCTCAACGTATCTATTGATCTTTTTACTAATGATTTCAATGGGATTTCATCTTTATGATCATAGTAGTTATGGCCAAATTGCAGTGAGTGCAGAGGAAGTGGACCGATATAAGGTACATACAGAATTATTGTTAGAAGCAGTGGAAGAGCT